>CALCBQ010000196.1 GCA_937897215.1 uncultured Clostridia bacterium
CTTTACCACCTTGCAGGCTGTATGGGCAACAAAAAGTTTCCTCCCGGACTTTTCGGCAACTTTATAACCGATGATTTCTTCCCCTGGGCAGGAGATTATCATATGAATTACAACTATGAAGCGCCCTATTACTGCATCTTCTCCGCCAATCATCCCGAGCTTTTTGACGGCTATATGGTACCCGTTAACGATATGAGGGATGAAGCGAAAAGAATGGCTGGACTTTTCGGTTGCAAGGGCTATGCTTTTCCCGTAAGCTTTGGACCGAAAGCGCTTGATGTTTATAGTCAGGCAGACTGCAAGGAACACGGAATATTATTCCTTGGTCAGAAAAGCCACGCTGCTTATGCTTGTGTGATTCCGATTATGCATTGGTTTTCGACCTATGATAAAGAATATGCCCTCGAAAACTATTATGATTTTGTGTTAAATACAGCGGCTTTCTGGGAGGATTATCTTGTTAAAGAAAAGGGTAAATATGTAATCAAAGGTGACGCTGCCCACGAAATCCCTTATTATCGTGGTGAAAAATTCAGATATATCACCCATTTCGGTCAAGTGAATACCATAAACGCCATAAATTCTCTCGGACTTGTAAAACTCTTGTTTAATGCAGTTTATGATATGTCAAAAGAACTTGGGTTTAATACCGAAAAGTATTCTTTATGGAAAGACATTATTGATAATTTAAGTGATTTCCCCACATTTATCAAAAAAGGTAAAAAGTGCTTCAGATATTCAAAATTCGGTATTCGTTGGAGAAATGATAATACAGTCGGTCTTCAGCATATTTATCCTGCTTCTCAGATTGGTCTTTCTTCTGATGAAAAGCTTCTGAAAATCGCAAGGAATACCTATTTTATTAACGACAGAAGACTTGATGACAACGGCTCAAACTCATATTTACCTGCGGGTGCAAGAATTGGTGTTGACCCTGATTTTCTTATTGAGGGTATTCATCAGAATATTAAGGAATTCGCTCTTCCCAACGGGCTTTTCCGTCACCATGGCGGTGGTATCGAGCACCTTACAACCATTCCTGCAACTATCAACGAAATGCTTATGCAAAGCCATCAGGGCGTTATCAGATTATTCCCATGCTGGAATAAAACTGACAACGCATCTTTCGAAAATCTTCGTGCAGATGGTGCATTTCTTGTTTCTTCAGAGCTTAAAAACGGAAAAATCATTTCTCTTAAAATCAAAAGCCTTAAAGGTAGAAAATGTACTGTTGAATGTTCGGGTGTTAAATCTGTAATAAGAGAAGCAGATAAAAAAAATATACCATTCGAAAGAAAAGGCAACATAGTTTCGTTTGATACACAGGAAAATACAGATTACGTTTTGATATAAATTAAATGCAGTTCCGTTTGGGAACTGCATTTAATTTATAATCATTTTCTGAGTACCGGCATCTCTGTCATTCTGAGTCTTGCACAACCGTATGGGCAAAGTGAAATTCCTTGAATACTTGAAATCGGCTTTGTAGATTTTGGAGTTTTTCTTGCAACACTTCTGTATGGGAATTTAAGCCCCCAGTTGATTTGTTGCATTTTTGCCTTTATGGTTACAGGCGGATTATCCTGTGAAAACGGAATATCCCCTATTTCATTGAACTTTACTTCAAAATCATTATCTGCATAGCCATAATTCCAAGGTGTTTTTGGTATGAACTGATAATCGCAATATGGGAATTTGCGTTCAACACCTTTTTTGGTGTATTCTCTCATTTTCTTTTCGTAAGCAATGGGTACAGAGAAAAGCAAAGAGCCCATCTGCAAAGCATAAAGGTCATTTGGTCGCTTTTTAAAATATGGTGTTGTTTCAAATTCAACTGTGATTTCAGTTTTGCCTTGGTTTATTGCGAATTCAAGGTCTTTGATTTCTGAATTTTCACCGTTTACTTTAAGGTTCTTCGCAAATGACGGAATACGTATTGCAAAGTTAAAGTCCTTTTCTGCATCTATATAATAGTGCATTTTATTCTCGAACGGATAATTAGTTTCAAGTTTAATTTCAATTCCATCATCATTTAAAACAGAAGGCAACATAACCGAATTGATTATTGTATTTCCATTATGCATAAATGCTGAAAGAGCAAATTTAGGCCAGCCCTGATTGAAATTAGCAGTACAACAGCCAAAGTTTGGTTCAAGTCCGAATGTGTGTGCATAAGGACCGTTTGTGCTCCACGGAGCCATAATCATTGTTTTTTGACAAGCAATCTGATTTACCTGCTGAACATACTGATGAGTCCACATATCTTCACTGAGTGTTGCAGGTAAGGCATTAAATGCGAGCATTTCAAGACGCTCTGCCCATTTATTTTCACCCGTGTGGGCAAAAATTTCTTCATAAGAATACATCTGCTCAACTACCGCACAGCACTCCATACCCTTTGTCGGGTCAAGTCCTGAAAGCACCTCGTCACCTGTAAAGCCTTCAAATGCAGTACCGTTATATTTATCAAGATTTTCACGAAGTTTTTCAGCATTATCAGTATACTCTTCGCCCAACAAATCGTGAGAAACTGCTTCACTTTTAAGCATCATAGTCATATTTACTATATGAGTATTCAAGCGCCATACGTGACTTGGCTTCTTCCAATTTTCTGTTGTTGTGTTATAGTCAAAGCCTTGTTCTTTGATTATTTTTGCAAGGTCGCAAATCCAATCTTCGTGGTATTTTTCATACAAGAAATTAAGTGAAATAAAAGCTTCAAACCATCTATATTTGCCCCAAGTAAAGAGCTTGATTTCACCACTTTTGAGAAGTTCATAATAATTTTTGAGAACTTTATAAATTACTTCAGGTATTCTTTCGTCACCTGAACAATCATAATAAACTTTAAGAGTTTTACAGATAAGCTGTATTGCCCAAGTGTCATATTTTGCTCTTTTTTCTTTTTCACAAGGACAAATCCAACCGTCGTCTTCTTGTGATGAAAGAATCGCATCAATATATTTCTTTACAGTTGCAATCATTTCTTCATTTCGGAGAAGATAGGCAAGAGGAATAAACCCGTCGAGCCAATAAGGCACTCTTTCCCAACCTTCACGGTCACCACCAATCCACTTACTGTCACGGATGTCTGGCCAGATTTTATGAAGATTTCCGCTGAGTCCTTCTGCTTGAATTTCAAGTTGACGCTTGAGCCAACCCTGAGGCTTTATTTCTTTTGATGTATAAAAGTTCCATTTATTCATATGCAAATCAACTTTCAAATTGCTTATCATGGTTTTCTCTTATAATTCAACACAAGATTTCCGTTTATGTTTTCGGATTTTATTGAGAATGTGCATAACATCTGTTTTAATATTACCAAATAAATGGTATCAAGCGATATTTGACTTTTTGCTTATATTCACGATAACCATCGAGTTCTTTTTCGAGAAATTCTTCTTCGTTTTTAATTCTTTTGGCGATTATAAAAGGATATGCAAGAAAAATCAAAAATGAATATATTGAACCTAACACAAGGGGCATAGACAAAAATAAAAGTAATGTGACGCTATACATGGGGTGTCTGACGATGCCGTACAAACCTGTGTCGATAACTTTTTGATTTTCTTGTACTTCAATAGTACGACTTAAGTATGTATTCTCCCTAAGCACCTCTGCATAAAGAATATATGCTACAAGAAATACCACCGAAGCACCTGTTACCACACCCTTGGGTAAGGTGTACCAATTAAAACGGAAACCTAAGCCTGCAACAATAAACCCTGCAAGAAACATAAGTCCGCTGAGTTTTACCACAAGGCTTTGTTCTTTTTGCTCTTCTTTTGCATCTAGTCGTGACTCTAAAAGTTTTGGGTTTTTAATCATCATTACAATTCCTGCAAAAAACATTGGCACAAATAATATCCCCATAAAAAACCAACCATTTACAAATGAAAAACTACCTGCTGATAAGAATATCAATAAACCAACCAAAACAACACCTAATGAAAACTTAATTATTGCTTGAATGAATAATTTTATTGTCATAATAACCCCCTGCAAATTTCAGTTTATCAATCCGGATAAGTTACTTGCCTGTCTGTAAATGCTTCTACAATTTTACG
>CALCBQ010000197.1 GCA_937897215.1 uncultured Clostridia bacterium
AAGTGTCAGCCATAATAACCTTTACAGGCTCACCGTTTGAATAGAAAAGATTTTCTTCAAATAATTTCTTTGCAGCATTAGCCATAGCCATAACTTGGTCTTCAAGGCTTTCACGTAACTGCATAGGTCCACGACGACCGTCAACAATAGGACGAATACCGATTACAGGATAATCGCCAACATATCTGTTTTTTGCCATAATATTTTCCCCTTTACAAAAGTAAATTTAATATAAAATTATACAAATATAGTATATCAAATGGTTGTTTTTAAGTCAATAAAAAACAGAGCGTTTTTCACGCTCTGTTATAGTTTAATAGTTAATTTTTTTCACAAAATCCTTGTAGAAGCATACGCACTGACCAACATTATCAATATATATATGCTCGTTAGCACTGTGAATGGTGTCAAATTGCTTTTTATCAAGGTCAATAGGAGCAAATCGAAGAATGTTATCTGCCACATCTGTAAAGCGACGTGCGTCTGTACCTGCCGTAAGAAGATAAGGAGCAACAATAACGTCAGGGAAGTTTTCATTCATAACTTCTTCTAAAATATGATATGGCTTACTTGTGAATGAAGATGGCTCACAGTAATCTCTTTCAACTTGTTCAATTTCTACGTTGTATTTCTCTGCAATTTTCTTGATTTTTTCTAATCCGTTAAGCAAATCATCTTCGCGTACACAACGCAAAAACATAGTGGTTTCAGCATTTTTTGCTTTGAATTGTGGTGTGTCTTTCTCGCCTGCAAAAACTGTTGTGAAAGTAATACTTGTTGAAAGCATTGCCTTTGCTTGTGGAATTTTCTGCATTACCTTTTTAATTACAGGGGCAAAAACTGAAAGATGATTGAATAAGAATTTCAGTGGAAATGCCATATATGGAGCGTGAGTTTCAAAAGTAGCCCTTACTTCAGGTTGAAACTTTGCTTTATAGATTTTAGAGTTACCAACTTCACTGATAAATGAAGAAAGGCGTAAAACAGCACTGTCGTCAGATGGGTTTAGCCCACCATGACCCTTTGTAATTTGCTTTGTTGTGCATTTATATACATGACGACTTTTTTCGTGGACTGCAACCATAGCACTTTTTGCAGTAACAGTAGGAATCATACCTGTTGTAATTGCGCCACCCTCGTCAAGTACAGCTTCAAAATGAATACCATTTTTTTTGAAATACTCTGTCGCAAGTACCATTCCGTCGCCTGAAACTTCTTCATTGTTTGAAGAACCAATGTAAAGGTTAATGCCATCAAACTCATAACCCTCGCCAAGTAATTCTTCACAGGCTTGTAATTCTGCAAAAAGGGGAGTCTTAGTGTCAATAGTACCACGACCAAAAAGTGCACCGTCTTTTTCTACTGCATTAAATGGGTCAGTTTCCCATTTGTCGTCGCCGTCAACAACGTCGTGATGGGACATAAGCATAACATTCTTTTTTGCGTTTTTGCCTTTTATAACATACACAAAACAACCACTACCGAATGTAAGACGCTCTGCCTTTGCACAAAGATTTGGAAAACACTCTTCAATCACTTTATAGAATTTATCAAATTCTGATTGATTTTCAAAATTATCAGTAAATACAGTTTTGCAATCAACCATTTTTTTCAATGTGTCAATATAATCCTTGCGAATTTCTGCAGATACGTTTTTACGATTTTCAATATTACCTAAAACTCTTCTTTTCATATCATTCACCCTTAAAAATGAAAAAACTAAAAGAGGGTACATTATGTACCCTCTTTTATTGGCACGCCGGAAGGGATTCGAACCCCCGACCTTTTGGTTCGTAGCCAAACACT
>CALCBQ010000198.1 GCA_937897215.1 uncultured Clostridia bacterium
ACAGAACTTCAATCGGTTGCTACGAGCGTACACTTGCTCTTCTTATTGAAAAATACGCAGGTGCATTCCCACTTTGGCTTGCTCCTGAACAGGTAAGAATTCTTCCAATTGCTGACCGTCATCACGACAAGGCGTTTGAAATCAAGCGTGAACTTGAAAAAATGGGTATGCGCGTAACTGTTGACGACAGAAGCGAAAAGACAGGTTACAAAATCCGTGAATCTCGTCTTCAGAAACTTCCATACTGGGTTATCGTTGGCGACAAAGAGGTTGAAGACGGCTCAGTTTCAGTAAGCAAACGTGGTCAGGGCGATATTGGTTCAATGAACTTTGACGATTTTGCAGCTATGCTTAAAGAAGAAATCGATAATAAGGTGAGATAATATGAGAAATCCACTTACCGTAACGGTTATTACCGACACACATTACTATTCTAAAAAACTTGGCACATCGGGAACTGCTTATGAAATTGCCAACAATAAAAGTGGTGTATTATTAGCAGAATCCCGCGAAATGCTAGAGGCCGCATTCACACAGATTGCAAATGACCAGAGAACAGACATAGTTCTTCTTTCAGGCGACACAACAAGCAATGGCGATTTTGATTCTCACAAAGAGTTTATCGAAATGCTTCGTGGTCTTAAAGAAAAAGGCAAGCGTGTTTATGTGCTCACTGCTACTCATGACTATCAATGGGAAGGTACTCATCACAAATATGTTGGCGACGAGAGAGTTACTATCCCTGCTGCAAAGCGTGAAGACCTTTTTGATATGTATAAAGAGTTTGGTCCTGACGAGGCGCTTGCAGTACACGAAGAAAGTATGTCATACATTATTCAATTGCAAGATGGCTATCGCCTTTTTGCTCTTAATGATGACACCAACAGAAACGGCAAAAGCGGTTTTTCTGACGAATGCTTTGAATGGATTAAAGAGCAGATTGCAGACGCAAAAGCAAATGACCAGTTTATTGTTGCTATGACTCATCATCCGCTTATTGCTCCATCCCCTATGTATGAAATCATAGGTCATGGCGATATGATGGGCGACTATGACATTCGTCGCGAACAGTTTGCAGATTTAGGCGTTCAATTTATGCTTACAGGTCATACTCATGTACACGATATTGATAAATATGTAAGTCCTAAAGGCAACTATTTCTACGATATTTCTACTGCATCAACAATAGGTTACCCAGGCACAATAAGGACAGTTGTCTTCGATGTTGAAAATAATGTTGTCAGCACTACAACTGACCTCGTTACAGAGCCTGTTAAGTTTGATACACACGGCAAAGATTTGCAGACATATCTTGGAGACCACTTTATTGGTACAATAAGAGATATGATTAAAGCTGGTGGCGAAGATATTGACAAGTTTGCTGATATGGCAACTGCTATCAGTATCAAAAAGAAAGTTTCATATAAAATTGGTTGGATTCTTAAACCAATTTTCAAATTCTTAAATTCTCTTAAAATCGGTACTGTTGGTAACTGGACTCGCGCTGAAACAGGTCTTAAAAAAGAAGATTATGCCGATATTAAAGACAAGAGCGTTGTTGACTTTATAGTTGATATTGTACTTAATCTTTTTGGTGGCAAAAATCTTTACACACCTGACGATAATGAATATAAGATTGCAATCGGACTTATTAACATTATTGATTCAATTATCAAGGTATTACATATTCCACTTAAGAAGCTTGTTAAGGTTTCTGACACAGTTCGTGGAATTATTGAGCCACTTCTTTATAATGACGGAATCCCATCTTATGACGCCATTATGCCGATTATGCCTGTTTATGAGGGGGATGAAGTTGGTCCTCAACCGGAAAAACCTGCAAAACCCAACACAGTAAAAGATAGTAAAAAGGGATTACCAATTGTAATACTCTCAATACTTTTCATTATCATATTCCTTGTACCTATTCTTTTACTCTTGCTTATCGGTTTTATTATAAATCAGATTAAATACGGCAAATATCTTAAATAAGTTTCAAAGAGACAGCACATTGTGTTGTCTCTTTTTTTCTTCATATTGATAAATTGGTTTGTGCAACAGTACGAATTTTTCTTTGATATTTTTACTAATTACACAAAAAACAAGTCAATTTAGTTATTTTTTAACAAAATTGACTTTTCTTCTTGATTTTTTGCTAAAAAAAGTATATAATGATGTTATATATTGAGGGGATTTTTACCTTTTTTAGCACATATTTTGGAGGTATTCATTTTGAGCGGAGATTTACATTGCCACACAAGGTTATCAGACGGCACTTTAGGCATTGAGGATATTATTAACCTTGCAAAGAGAAAAGGTCTTGAAACTATTGCAATTACAGACCATGATTGTCTTGCAGGTACTGTCAGAGGAAAAATCATTGGTGCCCGCCATGGAATTCAGGTTATTCCCGGTGTTGAACTTTCTGCAACTGACGAAAAGAATGAAAAAAATGTTCATATACTTTGTTATTTACCCGATTCACCTGATATTCTTGAAGGTCTTTGCAAAAGAAACTCACTTGCTCGTAAAAAAGTTGGTCATTTTATGATGCTTCAGACTGCAAAGCGTTTTCCTATTGCTCCTGAATTTATTACAAAGTGTGCAACCGGCTCAACTAATCTTTACAAAAAACACATTATGCAGGCACTTATTGAATGTGGTTATGCGGACTCATTTAACGGCGACCTTTACAAAGAATTATTTACTAAAGAGAGTGAAAACAGCATTCTTGTTGTTCCAAAATATGAAAATGTTAAAGATGTAATTGAGGCAATTCATACTGCAGGTGGTATTGCTGTTCTTGCCCACCCTGTTAAGAGTGGTTGTATTGATATTCTTGCAGATTACGTTGAATACGGAATTGATGGTATTGAAGTATTCCATCCAAGTGCAACAGAAGAAGAACAGGCAGAACTTAAAAAGTTTGCTACAAAGAATAAAATCTTAATGACCGGTGGTAGTGATTTCCATGGTCTTTATAATGAATACAAGGTATCATTAGGCGATTACAGTACTCCAGATGATTGCCTTCATGCACTTCTCACATACAAATCAAAACAAAAGAGATTGCAGAAAAAGTTAGCACAGCAAAATGCTGAATAATATTTGCATATAATAAGGTAAGGAGGTTTTATAATGCTCTTTGACGATAGCGATATTAAAATTTTTAACGATGAAGAACAGACTGTTTCTTATGATGAAGTTTCGGTTATTGCAGAAATGCAAAAACACCGCACAAACGGTAACACTTTAAAAGCAAAACAGTTAGGTAAACACCTTGCCGAGATTTTTATTGATGAGCCAACACTCCTTTCTGACCTTGAAGCAGAAGTAGGTAAAATCAAGCGTGATGATGACGATATGTATCAGATTAAGGTTTTACTTATATTTACTGCAGAGTATTGTATAAATCATCATTTAACTGCTACGGTATTATCTAACACCGCTACAAATGCTATGTATGATACAATCAGCAAAAAAGCAGCCCAGTTTTATGACAGACTTGACGACGCTGCTGAATACAGTTTCTATTACCTTGCAGTAAGAAAGGCTATTGATATTTCAAAGAATATTGGCATTTCATTCGCAATGCTTTGTGGTGAAAAAGAAGATGCTTATTATACCAATTTAGGTCAGCGCCTTTTTGAGGTTGCAGAACACGAAATTGATAAAATCATTGATAGCTTTGGATTTGAGAAATGATATAATAAAATACAATCCCCTTTCCATTTGGATTGGGGATTTTTCTTGTATTTTTACAATATCAACTGAAATTCAACATAAGAATTATTGAAATTTATAGGTTTTTTCAGTATAATACTTTTATAATCTTCGTGGAGGAAAGCATATGAACGATTATAAATTTGGGAACTTTATATGTTCTTTGCGTGAAAGCAAAGGATTAACGCAAGCACAAATTGCAGAAATGCTTAATGTTACACCTGCTGCTGTGTCTAAATGGGAAAATGGAGAATCCAAGCCACGCATTGAAGCCTTGTTTCAGCTTGCAACAATTCTTGGCGTTCGTGCCGAAGAACTTATGGCAGGAGAACCCATACCAAACGATATTCTAAATCAAGAAAAAGTAAATGAAATTTATAAGAAATATGATTATCTTCAAAAAACAGAATCCTACGCCACTACAAGTGTAAAATTTCGTCGTTGTATAGCATGGGTAATCGATTGGAATTTATCTTTTATATTTGCATATTTTATTCTTTTCATATTCTTTTTTATTTTAGGTTTTATGGAAAATACGCCTGAACCTGAAACTTTGACTTCAATTACACTACTTGTTGTTTTTATTTTCTCAATGACTACATTTGTCTTACGAGACTTAATTTTTGGAGGTAGAAGTCTAGGAAAAAGAATTATGAAATTAATCATTCTTGATGGCAAAACAGGTGAAAGCGCAAGAAAAAGTCAATGTGCTGTTAGAAATCTATTCTTATGCATTTATGCTTTTGACCTGATTTTTATGCTTATCAAAGGGCAAAGCATTGGCGACAAGGTTGCACATACGATTGTAATATCAAAAAAAGCACTTGAAACACCTGCAAATTTAGACAATCTAGAAAAAGTTGATGCAATCAATACATATAACGATAAACGAAAAAGTAACGGACATTCTTAATTGAATGTCCGTTTTGTTTTATTTATATAAAGATTTTAATAATGCGATTTCGCGGGCGTAACCATCCAACTCGTTTGGAGTTTCAAGGAAGAACGGTAAATCGCGTAGCGCAGAGTGGTTAATAATTCTTTCGAATGCTTCAGTACCTATTGAGCCCTCGCCTATTTTTTCGTGTCTGTCTTTATGACTTGCAAAAGGATTTTTGCTGTCGTTAATATGAATTGCTTTTAATCTATCAAGTCCGATAATCTTATCGAACTGTGTAAGCACACCGTCAAGGTCATTTACAACATCATAACCCGCATCATTCACATGGCAAGTATCAAGGCAAACGCCCATTTTATCTTTAAGTTCTACTCTATCAATAATTTCGCGGAGTTCTTCGAATTTTCCGCCGACTTCACTACCTTTGCCTGCCATTGTTTCAAGCAATACCGTTGTAGTCTGGTCTTTCCACATAATTGAATTGAGAAGTTCTGAAATCAACTCAATACCTTTTTCTACACCCTGACCAACATGGCTACCGGGGTGGAAGTTATACATATTATTGGGCACAAACTCCATACGCTTTAAGTCGTCAAGCATTGTATTGTATGCAAACTCGCGGACATAAGTCTTTTCTGCACAGGCATTAAGAGTATATGGCGCGTGGGCAAGGATTTTTGCAAACCCCTTTTCTGCCATTAAATCATTAAGTTTT
>CALCBQ010000199.1 GCA_937897215.1 uncultured Clostridia bacterium
CAGCCTGTATCTGATTGCTTACACATACAAACATACAGCCATTGATTTCAGATATTGCTTCAAGTATGCTTCTGCAACTGCCTGATAGGTCAGATTTGCTGAATTTGATACCAATATCAGTAGGCGGCACAATAGTAATGCTCAACTGTGTGGACATAGCCGATATAACTTGTGCCTGCGTGTACAATTTTGGCTGTACAACTGACTTGCCACTGATAGTGACTGTCTCTGTATCTACAAAGTTTGTGGTATCAAAATCAACCTCAATTTTGGAACAACAGTCATAGGCGGTGAAACTTGTTGTGTATGTGTCAAAACTTCTGTCCTGCACATAATAATCAGAGAATGACCCTGCACCGCTTATCCGTATTGTGTCGCCTTTCTGACAGGCTGGTGTGCCACTTGATTTGTTTGCAAGCGTCACACTGATACTGGTAGTCATTACGCCTGAGAAGCCTATATCAGGAGCGGTTGCCTGATAAGACAGTGAAATTATTTCACTTGCTGTAAATGTGCTTACTGTCGTGCCGCTTCTTATAACACTAATCTGTATTGGTAAGCTAAAGACTGTTGAGTTGTGGCTCTGACGTTGCATTAATGCTTATGTCCCACAACCCTGTCTCAGTTATCAGTGTAGCCGTATAACTGGGTGCTATAAAAGTGGCTGTTGTCGTTACTGGTGATGAAAATGTCATTGATACAGAAGCACTTTCAAGCAATGTACATATAGCACTTGCTGTGGTTGACGGCACATGACCTAACTCACAGCTGAGTGTGTACTTTTTGCCCAGAACCGTCTGATGTTCTGACCCGTTTATGCCTGTCCACTGATTTGATACAAGTTGCTGAGTGCTGACATTGTACCCGACTTCTACATAATCGGAAACATCAATAGCACCCGTGCCACTGCCTATTGATAAAATCATTTTCCTGCTCCTATCTGTATGCGTTTATTGTATGCGTCCACAACCTCTGCAATTACCTGTCCTGCCTTATCTGTGAGTTTCAGATTGGCTTCAATGGTGACTTTTTGTTCTTGTTGTTGTTTTGTTTGCTTGTTATCAATAACAACTGTCTGAGGTGCTTGCTGTGTTGTGGGTGTCTGCTGTGTTTCTGTCTGTTGTTTGGACGCTTGTATGCTTGCAGATGTGTACCCAGCCTGACTTTGTTTTGCTGACTGTGCGGCTATGTCTGCATAAAGCAAATCCACATAGTCTTCAATATCAAGCAGGTTTCTGACAGCTTCTTGCAGGTCAGTTCTGTTTGCATTTATTTCATTGATAATTGCGTCTACCATCTTATCGCCAATACCTTCGGCAACAAGATTTCTTTCCAGTATTCCTGTTATGTCTGCTGTACCGTCATCAATTGTCTGATTTACTTTGTCAAGCCAATATGTAACATCTTTGACTACTTCTTCTGAACCGTCTTTGAAAGTCAGGCGCATACTGTCAATGTAATTTGCCGCACTATCTACACCAAGTTTTTTTAAATTTTCGCTTACACCGCCGAAAAGTGCTTCTGATTTCTCTACAAAGTTCTTGTTTAAATCTTCAAGAGAATCCTTATAATAGTCATTGGCAAGTTTTGTTGTGTCTTCATCAAGTTTTTTATAAGCGTCATTTAACTCATTGAACTCAGCGTCAGACATTTTTGCTATCTGCTTTGCAAATACTGCGGCATCTTCCACATCCATGTCCATGAGTTCTTGCGTAAGACCTTCTGCAAGACCTCTTTCTTTCAGCACTTGCATTGATTTAGCAAGTTCTGTCTGTTTTTTGATACGGTCTTTCAGATTGTTTATGGTGTATTCGGTGTATTGCTGACCTGTCTTTTCATCAGTTTTCTGCAATACCTCAAACACACTGCCGCCCATAAGCTGTTTTTTATAAGCGTCACGCTGGCTGATGATTTTGTTGTACCCCTCGTCATACTCTTTCACAAGTTCATCAAAAGACGCTTTCACGTCTTTTATCTCACTTTGTACCGTTTTCCTTGTATTATTGTATATTGAGGTGGTGGCACTTTCAAACTTTGATTGAAGTTGCTTTTGCTCTTGCTCGACTTTCTTTTGCTGTTTTTGCTGTTCAGCTTCTACTTTCTTATTGTAGCTGTCGTATGCTTTTTGCCATTCAGCATAATACTTATCATAAAGTTCCTGTGTAAGCTGTGATTGATTTTCGGTAAGCCATTTTAGTTGTTCGTCAAGGATGTATTTTGTCTGCTCTAAGTCGCTTGCAAAATCCTGAGTATAAGCAGATGTGTTTATCTCACGATATGCTTTTTCTTTTGCGTCTTTTAGAGCCGCTATCTGCTCTCTGTCTTGCTGTTGCTGTTGTCTTAATGCTTTATCCCTTGCTGTCTGTTCTGCTTTCAGCTTTTTGTCGTAATACTCTGTTATCTTATCAGAATATGCCCACCATTCTTCTGAACTCTCATCTCCATTGGCTTCAACAAGTTCTTTGCGCTTTGCCCAATATTCTTCTTCCGTGAGTTCATGTATTTTGTATTGGTGGTCTAACTCTTTCAGCTGTTCTTCAAGGCTCTTGATTTCTTCCACATTTTCTTTCGTGGCATTTGCGGCTTCTTTTGACGCTTTCTTGTATTGCTCTGCTTCTGCTGTATGCCGTGCTCTTATGTCTTCAATGCTTTCAGTTACTTCGCCAACTACCTCTGGCGCACTGTCCACACCTATGAAATTTCTGAAACGCTCTTTGCTTTCTTTGGAATGAGAGCCACCGCTTAGACTTAGACCTTTGATACCTCTCCATGCTTTATCAAGTGCATTCCACAGTCCTTCAATAGTTGCTTCTGCAACACCTGTCCAGTCTGTGTTCACAAGTTCACTGCCTATTGTCTCAACTATCTCAACGACAACAGACACAAACTGTGGCGCATACTCAATAAATGCTCGTACCAACTGCCCTACTACTTCACCACATTTACCTAAAAGTTCAGGGAGATTATCTGTCAAGCCCTCTCTGATTTCTCTTATCGCCCTTGCTGAGAATTGTGCCAGCTGTGGTGCAAGTTCAAGGAATGTGTCTATCACTGCCTGAATTATCTCAGGTATGGTATCAAGTAGTGTAGGTAGGTTCTCAATCAGCGCACTTGATATTTTTTCAAACACCAAAAGCGAAAACTCTGCAAAAGAAACAGTCAAGTTCTTGAAAGTTTCAAGCAGTGCTGATACTATATCAGGTATCTTTGATAGTAATGCGGGTAAATTAGCTGTAAAGCCATCATAAATGCTTACAAGTATCTTTTGCGCTATCTCAGCTGACCGTTCCGTGAGTTGTGGTATTTCATTTACAAGCGTATTTACCACGATTGAGAAAGCATTGCCAATTATCTCTGCGGCATTGTCTGAAAGGCTGTCCCCCATTTTGCTGAGAGCATTCAGTAAACTATCACCGATATCAGAAATAACAGATACAAGTTTTTGCAGTAACTCAGGTGTGTATGCTATAACCTGACTGCCCAAATCACCCACTGCATCCAATACAGCAGAAGTAAGGTCTTTTATCCCGTTCACAACTATGGGCAGTAGCTTCTGAACTAAATCAGGAATAACAGGCAGTATTTCTTCTGCTATACTTATAAGACCTTCAGGCAGTGCTTCAAGTGTCTGAGTGAGTACGGGTACAACGTTCCTTGTAAACGTTGTAACGCTGTCTGTGAATATATCAATAAGCTTTGATACTTCTTGCTCGCTGTCTGCAAACCCCACAAGCAGATTATTCCAAGCGGCTTTCATGGCATTGGCACTGCCCTGAATTGTCTTTGTCGCTTCATCTGCTGTCGTACCAGCTATGTCAAGTCTTTCTTGTACCTCATGTATTGCTGTGATAATATCTGCATAGCTATCAACTGTGAGGTCGCCAGCTTCACCTTGTGCTTCTCTCCACTTGTTTACATCAGCAATAAGCCTTTCCATTTCTGACTTAGTACCGCCGTAGCCAAGTTTCAAGTTATCCAGCATTGTAAAGTTCTGCTTAGCAAAACCCTGATAAGCATTCTGAATACTCTCCATTGAAGTACCCATCTTGTTTGCATTATCTGCCATATCTATCATGGCTTGGTTTGCTAAATCAGCCGCTTTTTCAGTATCACCGCCTAAACTTTGAAGCAATGAAGCAGAAAAACTTGTGACTTGTTGCATATACTGGTTAGCATCAATGCCGACTTTGCTATATGCTTCTGCCGCATATTCCTGAACCTTTTCAGAACTATCTTTGAAGATGGTGTCCACACCACCTACAAGCTGTTCGTATTCAGCGTATGCTTCAACGCATTGCTTTGTCAAGTCTCCGAGTATATCAACAACTTTTGCCGCTCCAAGTGCCGCTATCAAGCCAGTTACAGATGACTTTACCTTGTCAAAAGCACTTTCAAGGTCACCAGCGGCACTCTGACCACTTGTTGACATATTACGCATTTCTGTGCTTGCGTTCTGTGTCTCTCTTGTGAGGTCATTTATATTTTGCTGTGTTCTTGTGGTGTTTATATTTACATTTATGTCCTGAACGTTCTGTGCGTCTCTTTGTATTTGTGCCAGAGTTCGGTCGAACTGGCTCTTATCGGCTTTTATTTCAATGGTAACGCTTCCGTCTACACCATTCGCTGGCATACTCATTCACCACCTTGTATATGTCCAAACTTGCTTTTTATAAACGCTTCGTCTCTTTCTTGCATAGTCATTGGTGTTTGATGTGTTTCAGGCAATTCATATTTTTTCTTCAACTTTGCATAAAATTTTTTCTGCTGTCCTTTGAGTT
>CALCBQ010000200.1 GCA_937897215.1 uncultured Clostridia bacterium
CTTACACACAATCCATGCACACTCTCAATTTACTGTGAGGATGCAAAAGATATCACCTTTGATGCGGTAATGACCGACTACATCAAGGCAATTTTCAATAAAATTTTGGTCTGCTTCGCTAACTTCCGTCAGCCTTAAATAGTTGGCAATATCACTTACAGTGATTTCACTAACTTTTGCCATAAGTGTTCGCCCCCTTTAATTGTTATTCATTAACCACAATTTCAACAGTTGCTGTCTTGTTTTCGTAACTTATTGTAACTTCTGTGTCAGTTGTAGCCAATGCTTCTGTTGGCTCAAATGTGTAGTCGTCAACAACGGCTGTTGTTTCGTCATTGTAAGTTGCTGTTACAACCATTCCAGTTGGGTCAAATGTTTCGCCAGCAGTGTATGTTGTTTTGGTTGGTTCTGTTGTTACTTCAATGCTTTCAACGACTTTTGCAACAACAGTTATATTAACTTCGGCTGTTTGGTCGCCATAAGTTATTGTAACTGCTGTGTCAGTTGTTTCTAACGCTCCACTTGGGCTGATTGTGTAACCAGTAACAACTTTTGTTTTGCCATTATAAGTTGCAGTTACAACCATACCAGTTGGGTCGAAAGACTGTCCCTCAACATAACTGGTCTTTGTTGGCTGTGTAGTTACTTCAATTTTTTCAACTTCAATGTGTGCGTCTGCAATGTTTTTAATTGCGTCTGCAATAGTGTCAGCATTTGATAGTCCACCATTTGCTTCGGCTATTTCATTCAACACTTCAAGTTGAGTATCTGCATTTGAAGGCACGCCGTCCATAGACATTTTTAGTTCTTTTAATGCTTCTAAAATTGTCATTTTGTTTCTCCTTTATTTAATTATGCTGTTTTTTGTGAAAGTTTAACAATCTTTTGTGGGTTTTGAACTTTTGCGTCAATTCCAACAAAAGCAAGCACTCCAACTGCGTGTTGGTCTGCATATTTTTCGTTTAAAACTTGAATTGAAATGTCTTCGCTGATTTTTGTTGCAAGTCCTGTCATATCTCCATAGAAAACAACTCCGTCTTCTAGTTGGTCGGTTGTGTAAACTGGCTTTCCAAGTAACTCATAACCCCATTTTTGCTCAAAATCTCTGTTTAATAGGTATCTACCAACAT
Source organism: uncultured Clostridia bacterium (assembly GCA_937897215.1). GTDB lineage: Bacteria > Bacillota > Clostridia > Oscillospirales > Acutalibacteraceae > Fimenecus. Next base: position 1,131 of record CALCBQ010000200.1, read on the forward strand.
CGTCTTTAAGTTTACGAATTGCTTTTCTTGTGTTTCTGCTCATTATCCAAATTGCTGGGTCTTGGAATTCGTCCAAAACTGTTTCTTGTGCGTCAATAAGGTCGTCGCCACTGATTTTTCCAACGGCTTTTGTTTCAACTTCTTGTGTAACACCAGTTAAACCCTCGATTTTTCCCTCTGTTCCGTTTAAAAGTTCTTTTTCCATAAATCTTGTTATTGCTTTTGCCATACGGTCGATTACATAACCAACAATGTCAAACTTTGAGTTGTTTATCAAAGATTTTGAAACTTTACAAAGTGCTCTTCCAAGGAATTCGCCAAGGTTGATTTGTTTAATTTTGATTTTTCCACTTTCTGCTTCTGTGAATTCGTCTGCATAATCCATAGACAAGTTTGTGTTTTCTGCGTCTTCTGCTGGAATTACCAAATTGCCTTTAAGTATGTAGTGTTCGCTACGCTCAAAAATTGGGCAAGTTGCGTAAACAATTGAAATAATACGGTCAGCAATTGTTTGTGGTATTGTGGCTGATCCGTCTGTCTTTTCCATTGGTGTATCTGCGTTTTTGATTTGTCTAATCATATTAGCAAAAATCTTTTCGTCCCTTGCCTTTATGTCAACTGCTTTGTTTTCAACTGGTGCAGTTATAACCTTGTTTTCTAAACTTTCCATTTTCTTCTCCATTTCTATTGTATTTTCAATGTTTTTGACTTCTGCTTCACAATCACTGAATTGTTTTGCTTCGTCTGCTGTAACTGCTCTTTGCTCTGCTTTTGCAGTATTAACTATGTTTGACATTTTGTCAATCAAGTCGTTTTTCTTTTCAATGAGTTCTTTCATTTCTTCTCCCCCTTTAACTCTTTGATTATATTTTCAAACGCTGAATAATCAACGGTTTGAACATCTTGTGTTGGCTTTGCCTTTTGTTCGTCTTGTGGTTGTTCTGTTGGCTCTGCCTTTTGTTGTGGCACTTGTGGTTGTGCTTCTTCGCTAGGCTGTGCCACACTTAAATTCTTTGGTATGTGCTTATACATACTTTTGAACTTGTCGCCAATGCTGGCAACAACTTGTTTGCTTTGGTTGATTAAGTTTACATCAAACAAGTTAACAATTTCTTGCGCTGTAAACCAAGTTTCTTCGTCAACCATTCTTTTGATTTCTTCTCTATCAATTTTTGCTTTCTTTTCGTATAGCGGAAGCATAACGCTATCTTCAATTTTATTTAAAGTGTCAATGTCTTTTTGTAAGTCGTTTGCATTTCCCCAAGACATTGTCATTGGCTTATGTATCATTGCGATTGAATTTTCATAAACATTCAAGTCGTCGCCAGCAAAAAATATAAATGTTGACGCACTGGCACAAAGCCCGTCAATGTATGTGTGAATTTTTGTGCCTTTTAGTTTCAATCTGTCTAACAAAGACACCATTGTTGAACTTGCAAAGACTGATCCACCAACTGAATTGATATAAATGTTTAAATCAGTTATACCAGTTAAGTCGTCAAGTTCTTTTTTAAACTCTGTCAGTGATATTCCACTGTCTTCGTCCCATTTTTCCCATTCTTCTTCAACGATTTCGCCATAGAGGTATAAATCAGCAGAATTTGGGCTTATGTTCTTAAATTCATAGAATTTTGGCATTATTTTGCTCCTTTTTGTGATTTTTTTGCAAATTTACGCTTTATTTTGCTCATTTGTGCTATTATTTTGCATATTTGCGTCATTGTTTGGCGTGTTTTCGCCTATTTTATGCGTTGAATTTGTGTTTGGCGTGTAGTATTCGCCAGTTTTTGTGTCAAACAACACACTGCCAAGCCCCATATTTATAGTGTCTAGTCCGTCGATTGCGTCCATATTTTCACGGTATCTTATCTCGTTTTTAGTTACCCAACCGCCGTCAAGGGCTGTTTTATATGCCTCGTAGCGCTCTTTTAACCCACTTTTTGTTATATCTGTGGTATCAAATGCCCAAAATAATATGCCTTTTTCTTTTTCAAGCAAAAAATCTCTATTTAACGCCGTTTCAAACTCTGTCAATATTGGTTGAACAGCATTTTTGAAAAAGTCGTTATAATCTCCGTCAGTATGAAACAATTTTGCAATTTCTTTGTTTAAAAGTTCTTTGCTTTCGTTTAATTGCATTTCAACGCTTGTTGCACTTGATTGCTGGAATGATAAACCCTTGTTTAAAACTGGTATTCTTTGAGTGTCATTGTTGGCATACATTTCTGCCCACGCTTCTTTTAATTTGTCTATCGCTTTGTCGCTTAAAACATTTTCGCTTTGAATGTAACCACGCTTATTACCGCCAGTTTTAGCCAAGTTATATTGTAAAATCATTGTTTGTAACGCTATGCCTAACGCTTGCGCCACTTGGCTTGAAACGCCAAAACCAAGCATTCCGTCTTTTGAGTTTCTTAAAATCTTTAAAAATTCAAATGGCTCATATATTTTGCCCCAAGTTGATATTGTGTAGCGTCTGTCAATTGGGCTTTCGTTGATTAAACACAATGCGATGTCTTCTTCTCTTACATAATAAACACCCACAAATTCGTTTTTACGCCTTTTTATATAGGCGTAACCACCTTTGCCCATTAAATAGTCAGTAACCATTGCTTTTTTGAACTGGAAGCCGTCCAGCGTGCTTTTAGTGTCTTGGTTCAAAATTGCAACTCTTTTGTCTTCAACTTCTGCAACAACTCTTTTGTTATCGTCAGTTTTGGTTTCTTTGTAGAGTTTTATTGGTATCATAGCAACAGTGTTCGCTATTTTGTCAACCGCACTCGCAACCGCTGGAATTCCCAAGGCTTGTTGTTTTGTCAATTCTTCGCCTTTTAACATTGCTTCCAGCAAACCAGCGCTATATTCAACGCCGTTGCTGTCTGCCGTGTTTGTTGGCTCTTTGTTTTTTCTTTTAAAAAGTCCCACTCTTGCGAATTACCCCCTTTTAAAGTTATAGAATTATAACATTGATTTTTTGAAAGTCAATACTTTAATGACACTTAAAATTTAATTATTTGTGAAACAAAACTCGTGTCGTTTAAAAATACATCTTGCTGTAACAAATAAACTGCGTTTATAAGTGCCACAACCATATCAACTTTTCCGTTTGATTTTTTCTTGTTGACATACATATTCATATTTGTATCAAACGCACATCTTGCGTTTTGAAAATTTATCTCCAACAAGTTGTTTGCTTCATATTTGAATTGTCTGTTTAAAATTTTTTCTTTTAATAGTTTTGTTGGCGAATGCAAAATGCTTGAATGTTGGCGTATCTCAACAGTATTGTATCTTTCCGCCCACTTTTGCGCTGAACTTAGTGCATTGTAACGGTCAAAACCTATTGCAATTATTGTAACATTGTATTTTTCTTCAATATCAAATACAAACTGCTCTATAACTGAATAATCAACCGTTTTGTCGCCACAAGCAATACACTTCATTGCGTTTATAAACTCGTTATAATTTATCTTTTCAAATCTGTTCTTTTCCTCAATTCTTCCCTCGGGAATGAAAGCGATTACATCTGCAAGTATGTTGTCGTTTTCGTCAACGCCAGCCATAGCAACAGCACAGTTGTCGCTAGTCATAGCAAGGTCAACACCCAAATAAACGGCACGCCCGCTCCAATCAATTTTTGAAACTCTGCATTGTTTTACTTCTGTAACATCAATAAATGTTTCCGTGCCAGTGCCTTGATAAATAATGTTGCAATGCTTCGTCAAAAAGTTTTCTCTTGCACTTTCAACAGCGATTGCATAGGCTCTTTTTTTGATTAAGTCTTCCCAAATCTCTGCATTTTCTTGCGCCACTGGGTTTGATTGCTTCAAAATGTTGTCGTCTGTCGTCCACTCTTTGACTGTGTCGGGCTCATATAACAACGCAAATAAAGTGTCGTCTTTAACAACGCCGTCCAAAACTTCTTTTGCATAATGAACTTCGGTTTCAAATGGGTTGTCTATTGTTGGGTATTTTGTAGAGATAACACACCCAAGTTTGTTTAATATGTTAAGTTGTCCGCTTCGCATACTTTCAATTGACGAATTGTTTGGAAGTGCCCCAACCTCGTCTGCCAAGAAAACATTTGGCAACTTTCCGTCAAATGTGCTATTAGTATAAGCAAGCGGGTAGAACTTTGTTTCTTTTGGTTTAAATAGAATATAATCTCTTAATATTTTAAAACGCTTTTCGCCTTTAAATTCATAAATTAAAGGGCTTGACTTGATTGTTTCCGCTATTGCTTCCCGCACTTCTTTTGACAAACTGCCGTCGGGTGCTACTGAATAAAACTTTGAAAATTTAGGTTCAATAAGGAATAATAGAATGAAAATTGTTGCTATCGTGTATGTTTTGAAGTTTTTTCTTGCGATTTCTAAAATAGCGGTTTCGTATCTTCTGCGATTTATGTTTTCTCTATGAACAACGCACAAAACTGATATATAAAACAGCCATTGATAACCTGTTGAACATTTATAAAGTGATTGCCCCGCTTTCAAGCCTTTTGGCATTATTAACATTTTCAAAAGTTTACTTATCAAATCAGCCCTTTTAATGTCTATACAATATTTTTCGCTTTTATCGTTCCAAATATTCAAAAACTCTTGTGCTTGCTTAATAACATACTTTGGCGCAACTACTTGCCCGTTTACAACTTTTTCAGCATATTCTACGGCTTTATTCTTCGTCTTCTTCTCCATTTATCGCCTTTAATAATGGGTCGTCTTCGCCGTTATCGTCATTATATTTATTTGAATTTGTTTTTATTATGCTCATTAAAGTTGAAACGGTCTTATTCGCTGAATTAACAGCGTTGTTATATTCTTTAATTGCTGGGTTTGTATAAAGATTTTGTCGCCCCTTAACATATTCTTTTGTAACTGTTGCGCCATTATCATTTATCGCTTTTTCAAGGTCTGTTAAAATTTTTAATTGTGTTACATATCTTTTAAAAGTTGTGATAAATAAAAAGTTTTTTTCAACACCATATTGCTCTGCAATTTTTAAAATCTCTTGTGCTCTATCATATAATGTTTTGTTTTCTAATGTTTTGTTTTCCATTTTTCCACCTTTCTAAATTTTATTTATGCTATATGATTTGTTATATTCTTCTTTGCCTTTATTCATAATTCTTAAAAAATCGTCCCTTGAAAAATCGGACAGTCTAAAAACTTCTTCGGGGCGCATTCCTAGTTCTTTGCAAATTTCTTTTGTGGTTTTGCCAGCGTCCAACAATTCTTTTATTATTGCTTTCATTGGATCTAAAAGATGTGTTCCCCTTGCCCTATTATGTGTTATTGTTCCATAAATATCTTGCGAATGGTCTTTATGCTCAACAATAACAATTGGCACTTTGCCATTTAACATTGATTTTAACGGCTCTCTGCCCGCTACGGTCCACCTATGGAAGCCGTCAATAATTGTATAATCGGGTCTAACCACAATTGGCATAGTCCAGCCATTTGTTAAAATAGACTGAACTAATAACTCTAAATTTTGCTCGCTAACTTTGTTAGGGTTATAGTTATTTGGTTTTAGTTTTTCCCTATCAACAATTTGAACATTCTTTAATGGTTGCAATAAATCTTTATTTTCCATTTTTATCTCCTTTGCCAATCGTTCTGAAAATTTCCATTTGTATTCGTCTATATGCTCGCATTTTAGGGTCGCCACCTATAATGCTGTTATACATTTGTTTGTAAATATAATCATTCAAAATAGGTCCATATAGTATAAGCAACCTTTCAATACTTCTTTTATTTTTCTTTTGTGTTGGGTGTGTAAAACGCCATTCTTCTTTTAATGCTTCAAAAAGTTTTTGTTTATAGTCAATTTTTTCTTCTTCTTTTTTGCTGGCGCTTTTTTTATGCCTAAAAAATTCTGTATCAAAATATAACATTGCCATATATGCGTTTGGCTCTCTCTTGCATATTTTATCAAACAAATTTGGGTAGAACTCACACATTTGAACAAGACTTGTTGCGGTATCAACACTAAAAAATTGGCTTATTCTTAATCTTGATATTGGCACACCAACTTGATACATATATTTATATGCTTCGGGAAATTCTAAATTATTTTCTCGAATATAATTCCAAACATCAGTGTCGGTCCAATCATAAATTGGGAATATCTTTTCTTGTGCTTGCCTATTGGCAAAGTTATATAATCGTTGCACACTTTCGCTGGCTCTAACGCCAAGCAAAACAATACAATCTGCTTGTTTCTTATTCATAAAAGACTGGTATGTGTCGTGCCTTTCGTTTAATAACGGGTCGCTTGTAAGTGCAAATGGTGGTTTCTTTCTGATCCAAACATCTTTTTTTGTTTCATCCCAGCAAATAAAACTTTCGTCATTTGTCAATTGATTAAAACAGTTATAGTGTTTGACTTGCACACACCACCAGCGAAACGGAACACCTATGCTCAACCATTGAATTCGCATATCTTTTACAATCTTCTCAACACACGGATATATTGCTTCTTCGTCTATAAAGTCAACAATAAGTTTGCTTTTATCAATTTCGCCACTTTGGCACATCTTAAAAATAAGGTCATTTAGGCAAATGCTATCTTTGCCCCCGCTTACAGAAAGCGCAATTTTGTTTGCGCTTTCAAAAACATTTTTTATTCTTGTTCGTGCCATTGTTACCACATCAATATCTGAATATATTTTTTTAATCAAGATAAATCACTTCCCCGCAATTTGGGCATACAATGTATTTTCTTTCGGCTGGTGCTTGCCCAACTTCTTTCTCTGTAACCATTGTAGCCACCTTTTGCGGTTGCTCTGCTGGTGCTTGTTGCTGTGGCTGTTGTTGCGGTTGTGGCTTTTCTTCCGTAAACTTTATATC
>CALCBQ010000201.1 GCA_937897215.1 uncultured Clostridia bacterium
GAGGGCTATGCCCGCATAAGAAAAACCACCCGTTTGACGGGTGGATGTTTATTTTTTTGATTTTAAATTATTCCTTAATCATCAATGACTTAACAATTGCTGTCATTTCTTCTTCGCCGTAGATTACAGGAACAGGGTAGAGTGGGTTACCTTCTTTAAGTGCGCGTTCAACGATAATTGGAATATCTTTTTCCTGAATTTGTGCAAAGCCCTTTGGAATGCCCATTCTTTCGTTCATAGCGTAGATTTCAGCAATAAATGCCTTTGCCTTTGTTTCTTCGCTATCACCTTTGATACCAACAAGGTCAGCAAGCTTTGAAAGTGAGCCATAAACTGCACTGCCGTAAGACTCGAGCATTACAGGAAGAATAACTGCATTTGCAAGACCGTGAGGAATACCGTACTGACCACCAAGGTTGTGTGCAACTGCGTGAACATAACCAACATAAGCACGTGTAAATGCCATACCTGCATAGTAAGAAGCGAGAAGCATATTGTTGCGGGCTTCAATGTTTTTACCGTCTGTGTATGCTGTTTCAAGGTTTTCAAAAATCATTTTTGTTGCCTTTTCAGCATAGTTAGTTGTTGATTTAACGTTTGATTTACCGATGTATGCTTCAACTGCGTGAGTAAGAGCGTCCATACCTGTTGTTGATGTGATGTGTGGTGGAAGACCTACTGTAAGTTCAGGGTCAAACACTGCAAATCTTGGACGAAGGAATGGGTCGTTACAAGCATTCTTTTCGTGTGTCTTTGAGTTAGAAACAACTGCTGCAAGAGTGCATTCTGAACCTGTACCAGCTGTTGTAGGAACTGCAAAGAATGGTGGAAGTGGACGAAGAATTTTCATAAGTCCGCGCATTTTTTCAACCGGCTGGTTTGGTTTAACAACTCTTGCCGCTGCAATCTTTGCACAGTCCATTGGAGAGCCGCCACCGAATGCGATAATACCCTGACAACCGTTAGCATTATACATATCTTTTGCTTCTTCAATGTTTTCGATTGTTGGGTTTGGCTGAGTACCGTCATAAACTACATACTCAACTCCTGCGTTGTCCATTTCTTCGTAAAGAGAGTTAAGAAGACCAAGTGAAGTAAGACCTTTATCTGTTACGATAAGTACTTTTTTAAGTCCTTTTTCTTTGATAACTCCCGGAAGTTTACGAATACTGCCTGGGCCTGTGAGCATAAACGGCTCGCCCCATGGCATAAAGCATTCAGCAATAAACATAACTTTCTGGAATACTCTGCAATACGCTTTGTAAAGATTTGTCATAATAAAAAGTCCCCTTTTCATATAATGTTTATTTCTTGCTGTTGAAGATTTCAACAGCTGATTTACTGTCTTTGTCAATTTGCTCTTTCAATTCTTCTTTTGAGTCGAATTTCTTTTCGCCACGAATGAATGAAATGAGCTCGACTTTAATTCTTCTGTTATAAAGGTTGCCGTCGAAACCAAGAATGCAGGTTTCGCTGAGCACCTTGTCGCCACCGATTGTGGGATGACAACCAAAATTTGTAACTGAGGGATAAATTACACCGTCAACAGTTGATTGCGATGCATAAACCCCGTGTTTCAGGTTGATAAAATCCACGGGAAAATGTTGATTAATTGTAGGAAATCCAAAATACTTCTTGCCGATTTTGTTCCCCTCAACAACAAGAAAATCATAAGAAAATTTTCTGCCCAACATATTGTTTGCATCTTCAATGTTTCCGTTTTCAAGAGCAGAGCGGATTCGTGTTGAACTGATTAACTCGCCCTTATAAGAAACATTTTCTGCTTTTTTATAGATTATTCCGTACTTTTCGCAAAGTGAACTTAAAATTTCACTGTTGCCTTGACCGTTTTTGCCGAAGTGGAAATTTTCTCCGCTTACAACCGCCCCCGCGTTGAGTTTGCCTACAAGAATATCTCTTACAAATTCTTCAGGAGTAAGGTCTTTTATTTCGTTAAAACCGATAGGCATAGGGAGTAACCCCATATTTTTGATGTTCGCTTCTTTGTCTTCTTTTGTAATGAGCATTGGCGGAGCAAAGCCCTTGATTGAAACCTGTGGATGACAGTCAAAAAGAAGTACAGACGGAACAAATCCATCAAAAGCAAAATTTTTAGTTGTTTCAAGTACTTTAAGATGACCTTTGTGCAAACCATCAAAGGTGCCAAGAGCCAACGATAACTTATTCATCAGATACAAGCACCCTCCTTACTGTAAGGTCGCCTTCATTTTCTAAAATTTCTCCTAACCCTAAAAGGACCTTTTCAGGAGAATAAACACGATAAATACCAATAGGGTAGTCCCCGTGTAATCGTTTGTATTCAAGAGCCCCACCGTTGTGAAAACGGCGTGCCTGCGGAGTTGTAACTGTAATTTCAGGGTAACTCATAAGCGCAGTTTCAACTGATGTTATAACAGTTTCAGCCTTATTTTCACTTGCAAGTTGCTCTAATTCTTCTAATGTTACAGATTTTTCAATGTCAAATCCGTTTGCACTTGTACGGCGAAGGTCTGTCATAACTGCACCGCAACCAAGAGTACTACCAATATCGTCGCAAAGTGAACGGATATATGTACCCGCCGAGCAAGTAACATCCATTGAAAATTCCACACCGTTAAAATCATAGATTTCTAACTTTTCGATTGTGATTTTTCTTTGTTCACGCTCTATTTCAATGCCTTTTCGCGCCAAATCATAAAGACGCTCGCCGTCTTTTTTGAGAGCCGAATACATTGGGGGAGTCTGTAAAATTTCGCCCTTGAACTTCTCTGCAACGCTTAATAACTGTTCGAGTGTAACATTAACAGTGTTTTCACTTAAAACTGCGCCTGTAATGTCAAGTGTGTCGGTAGTAATACCAAGTTTTACCCTTGCAGTATAGCTTTTTTTGTGTTCAGGCAACAACTCAATAAACCGTGTAGAGTGGCCAAGCATAATAACAAGTACACCGGTAGCCATAGGGTCCAGTGTGCCTGTATGTCCCGCTTTTTTGACACCAAGAATACGAGATGCGCGTTTTACCGCCATAAAAGATGTCATATCGCGGGGTTTGTCAAGACAAATTATGCCTGTCATTAAAATTCCGCCTTTAATACAATAACTTTTACTAAATCCGCTCCCTCTGTGAGGGAGCTGTCTGCGGAGCAGACTGAGGGAGTAATAAAAACAAGTCAACAAACTCCCTCCGTCAACGCTTATGCGTTGCCACCTCCCTCTGTGAGGGAGGGATGAGTCGTCCCTATACATTACTTAAAACAATTTGAAATCTTTTCAAGCAACTGAACTTTAACTTCTTCCAACGGACATTCAAATTCGCAACCTGCTGCAGCGTGATGCCCACCACCACCAAAATTGCCACAGATTTTTGCAGCATCATAAGGCTCAACGGTGCGCATTGACACTTTGTAACTGCCGTCATGACGCTCACGGATTGTAACACCAATTTTTACGCCCTCAATTTTGCGGGGGAGTGCTGCAATACCATCACATTCTGTTGAACTTGAGCCACTTTCCTCGAACATTTTGCGAGTGATTGTCATAATCGCGCATTTGCCGTCAAAATAACTCTCAATAGATGAAACTGCCATCTGTTCAAGTTTAAGATATGACATAGACTTTGTTTCAAACATAAGACGATTGATTGTAGTATAGTCTGCGCCTTTTTCCATAACATCTGCTGCAATTCTGTGAACAGTAGGAGTAGTGTTTGAAAACATAAAGCAACCTGTGTCAGTTGCAAGCCCTGTGTAAACGCAACTTGCGATTTCTGGTGTAATTTCTACACCTAATTCGCAGATAACTTCATAAATTACAACCGCTGCTGCCGCTCTGTCCTCTAAAAGAAGATTTTCACTATATTCTTTGTTAGTCATATGGTGGTCAATGCATAAGAATATGTTGTCGCCATACATACCTTCAAAACTTTCGCCCAAAAGTTTTGTGTCAGCAACATCAACTGCAATTATTTTGTCAAATGTAAATTCCTCGTTGTCAACCCCATCCCACAAATAAGAATATTTGTGGTGCATAGGGTCAACACATTTTACAAACGACTTTTTGCCCATCAGGTCAAGTGTACGCTTTAATGCAAAAGCACTGCCAAGTGTATCGCCATCAGGGTTTCTGTGAGAAAGAATAAGATAATTATCGTATTCTTTTAAGAGTGATGCGCATTTTTTTACATCGATTCTATTCATAAATTATTCCTCATCGGAAGTAATAGTAGTACTTTCGATTTTCTTGAATATTTCCATGCCGTGTTCAATTGAATCATCGGCAATAAATTTAAGTTCGGGAGTTTTACGAAGATGAAGTTTCGAGCCTACCTCACGACGAATAAGACCGGTGGCAGATGTAAGTCCTTTAACTGCCTCTTTTGCATCGTCAATGCCACTCATTGAGCTTACATAAACTTTTGCAAAAGAAAGGTCAGAACTTACATCAACACGGACAACAGTTAAAATTTTATCTTTAACTCTTGGGTCTTTTAACTCGCGGATAATAGCCACAATTTCACGCTTAATATCTTCTGAAACTCTGCCTGTTCTGTAACCTGCCATTAGTCTCTGTATTCCTCCATAATAAAGGCTTCAAAAATGTCGCCTTCCTTAACGTCATTAAACTTGTTAAGACCAATACCACATTCGTAACCTGATGCTACTTCCTTAACGTCATCCTTAAATCTCTTAAGAGATGAAATTGAGTCTTCAGCAATAACAATACCATCACGAACAACACGGATTTGTGCATTTCTTGTAACTTTACCGTTCTGAACATAAGAACCTGCAACCATACCAACTGATGAAAGTTTGAATACGTTACGAACTTCAATACGACCGAGTAATACTTCACGGAATTTAGGAGCAAGCATACCCTTCATAGCGTCTTCAATTTCTTCAATACAGTCATAAATGATACGGTACATTCTCATATCAACGCCGTCACGCTCTGCAATTTCAGCTGCAACTGGGTCAGGACGAACATTGAAACCAACGATAATAGCATTTGATGCGTTAGCAAGCATAATATCAGACTCGCTTACTGCACCAACACCACCGTGAATAACTTTAACCTGCACTTCTTCGTTAGAGAGTTTTTCAAGATTCTGCTTAACTGCTTCAACTGAACCTTGAACGTCAGCCTTAACGATAATGTTAAGAGTCTTGATTTTACCTGCATTGATTGATGAGAACAAGTTGTCAAGAGTAACTTTCTGATACTGATTAAACTGTTCTTCTTTCTTTTCTTGCTTTCTCTTTTCAACAAGTTCGCGAGCAAGTCTTTCGTCAGAAACTGCATTGAATACATCGCCTGACTGTGGAACTTCGTCAAGACCCATAATTTCAACAGGAACTGATGGGCCAGCTTCTTTAATTGAACGGTGTTTGTCGTCAACCATAACACGAACACGACCAACTGCAGTACCCGCAACAACAATGTCGCCCCCGTGAAGTGTACCGTTCTGAACAAGAAGAGTAGCCACAGGGCCCTTACCTTTATCAAGACGAGCTTCAATAACAATACCTTTAGCTGCTCTGTTAGGGTTAGCCTTAAGTTCACGCATTTCTGCAGTAAGAAGAACATTTTCAAGAAGTTTGTCAATGTTCATATGTGTCTTTGCAGAAACAGGAACACAAATAATGTCGCCGCCCCATTCTTCAGGAACAAGACCATGCTCTGTTAACTGTTGCATAATCTTGTCAACTGTTGTGCCCGGTTTATCCATTTTGTTAATAGCAACGATAATGTCAACTTCTGCTGCTTTAGCGTGGTTAATAGCCTCAATAGTCTGTGGCATAATACCGTCGTCAGCAGCAACAACAAGAATTGCAACGTCAGTAGCTTTTGCACCACGAGCGCGCATTGATGTGAACGCAGCGTGGCCGGGTGTGTCAAGGAATGTAATATACTGACCGTTAAGGTTTACTCTGTAAGCACCGATATGCTGTGTAATACCGCCTGCTTCTGTTGCAGTAACATTTGTATTCTTAATAGCATCAAGAAGTGAAGTTTTACCGTGGTCAACGTGGCCCATAACAACTACAACAGGGTCGCGTGTTACAAGGTTTTCTTCCATATCTTCTGAGTCGTCAATAATTCTTTCTTCAATTGTTACCACAACTTCACGGTTAACCTTTGCACCAAGTTCAGTTGCAACGATTTCTGCTGTATCGTAGTCAATAACTTCGTTAACAGTAGCCATCATACCAAGTGAGAAAAGTTTTTTGATAACTTCAGCCGCAGTCATTTTAAGACGAGATGCAAGTTCGCCGACTGTGATTTCGTCGCCAACTGTGATTACAGGTGGTTTCTTTGCTCTTTCTGCTGCAATTCTCTTAAGTCTTTCAGCTTCTGTTTCTTTCTTGCCACTTCTCATACCTTGTTTACGGTACTGCTGGCTCTTTTGTTTAAGCTTCTGCTTTTTAACCATATTGTCGCTCTGGTGTGCGTTAGCAGGAGCAATGTTTTCATATCTTTCGTTGTATTTTTCAGCATCGAAAGAGTTTGCTCTTGTGTCAATATGACGCATTTCGCCTTTTGTTCTTGCCTGCATTGGTTTTGCAGGGTCTTTCTCTTTCTTTTTCTGTTGCTGTGGTTGAGCAGGAGCAGGAGCACTCTTTTCTGCTTTTTTGTTTTCAACAGGTTTTGAGTCTTTCTTTTCTTCTTTCTTTTCTGCTTTCTTTGGCTTTTCCTGTGGAACAGCAGCAAAGTATTCTTCAAAACTCTTTACAGAATTTTCTTTTGTAACTAAATCAATAATAAAATCAAGTTCTTTTTCCTCAAGAGCAGTTTGTGATTTCTTTTCGCCCTCGAAATATTTTGAAAGATTTTCTATAACATACTTGCTTTGAATGTTAAAATCTTTTGCAAGCTCATGGATTTTATATTTTTTAATCGCCATATTAATAACCTCCCGTTACAATACTATATAACTTGTTTGCAAAGCCCTCGTCGTCAATTGAAATAACGCCTGCTTTTTTGCCGATTGCAAGACCTAATTCGCTCATTGTGAAAGGTGCATCAACATATTTTATGTTTCTGTTTCTGAAACTGCATTCATCTGCGATTTCTTTTTTTAATCGGTCAGATGCATCTTCACAAGTAAGTGCAAGGTAAGATTTACCTTGTTTGATTGATGTGATTGCCGCATCGTGCCCAATGGCAATTTTGTTAGCACGACGGCAAAGACCTAAAAGTCCGTTAAGATTACTGCTTATCATCTTTACCGATTTGCGCCTCCATCTGTTCATAAAGCTCGTCAGGAATTGTCATTTCAAAAGTTCTGTCAATTCTTTTTGACTTGCGGGCCTTTTTTAAGCACTCGGCATTGTTGCAGATGTAAGCCCCTCTGCCTGACATTTTGCCTGTAAGGTCAAGCAATATTTCATTTTCAGGAGTTTTAACAACTCTTACAAGTTCTTTCTTTGGCTTTTGTTCGCCACAACCTGTGCATTTTCGCATAGGGATTTTTTTCTGTTTCATACCGAACGCTCCTTTCTGTTGAGAAATATTAAGGATTAACCCTCATAGAAACCGCTTTCAGGTTTAATATCAATGTTCCAACCGGTAAGTTTAGCGGCAAGTTTAGCGTTAAGACCTTTGTTGCCGATTGCAAGAGATAACTGGTGGTCAGGAACTGTTGCCTGACATTTCTTGTCTTCCAAACTGATAATCTCAACATTAAGTACATTTGCGGGAGCAAGTGATGCAGCAATAAATTCTGCAGGGTCATCACTGTATTTTACAATGTCAATTTTTTCTCCGCCAAGAACTTCAACAATGTTGTTAACACGAGCACCGCGTTGACCGATACAAGCGCCAATTGGGTCAATGTTTTCGTCAGAACTGCTTACAGCCATCTTTGTTCTTGTACCTGCTTCACGTGAAATTGAGTGGATTGTAACAATACCATCATAAATTTCAGGAACTTCTTGTTCGAAAAGGCGCTTAACAAGACCTTTGTGAGTTCTTGAAATCATAACTCTTGGTCCGCGGTCTGTGTTTTTAACTTCGCTGATATATACTTTGATAAGTTCGCCTTCTGTGAAAGTTTCGCCTGGTACTTGTTCGCCCTTTGGAAGAACTGCAGTACCTTTGCCGATTTCAAGAGTAACATTACCTGTAATCGGGTCAATACGGCTTACCTTTGCAGTAACAAGGTCTTGAGTTTTTGACTGGAAGTCGCGAATTACCTGACCACGCTCTGCATCTTTGATACCCTGACGGATAACATGCTTTGCAGTCTGAGCCGCAATTCTGCCGAATTTCATTGTGTCAAGGTCAATTTCAAGAGTTTCGCCTGCTTTAGCATCTTCACGGTATTCCTGAGCATCAATAACAAGAATGTCAGTATCCCAGTCTGTGATTTCATCAACAATGTTAAGATGAACATAAACTCTCATTGTCTGTGCTTCCGGGTCAATATCACAAGCAACTACATCTTTGTTGTTGTAATCTTTTCTAACTGCTTTAATAATTGCTTCGCTGATTTTGTCATAAAGGTAATCTGCTTGAATACCTTTTTCCTTTTCCATTAAAGCAACTGCCTCAAAAAATTCTTTATTCATTTTCCAAATACCTCCAATATCTTAGTCAATGTCGCCGATTCCGCCGAAATCGTCTGCCTTAATCCAAGATGCTTCTTTCTTTAATATATTCATTTCAGTTTCTTCATCAATAGCGATTGTAACACTATCGTTGTCGTAGTCAATAAGAATACCTTTGTATTCTCTCTTGCCCTCAAAAGCCTTGATAAGTCTAACCTGAATTTTTTCGCCTAAATAACACTCAAAGTGAAAATCCCTGCAAAGCTCACGCTCAATACCGGGGGACTGCACCTGAAGATTGTATGCTTGCTCAATTGGGTCTGCTTCATCTAAAGGTCCGTCAATTGCGTGGTGCATATCAACGCAGTCGTCAATGCTTACGCCGTCTTCTTTGTCAATAGTAATGCGAAGATACCAACGAGTGCCCTCTTTTAAGAATTTAACGTCCCAAAGAATAAGACCTAATTCGTCTG
>CALCBQ010000202.1 GCA_937897215.1 uncultured Clostridia bacterium
GGGAGGCAATATACAATTGCAACGCAGTTCCAACACTTTGCGCTTTGCATTTTGCGCTTTGCATTCTATTAGACAAACTCAAATTTATTTACTTCTCAATCCCTTAGGATAATGATTCTTTGCTCTTCCGTTTGAAACTTTCACTCCACCAACGGTGCAACCATCAACCATTACTACTGCCCAACCGTTAGGGCAATCTGTGTTAAATTCTTCGCCGTGAAGATATTTTTTGATTTCTTCACTATTGGCTGTAAGTTCGATTTTTCTTTTGAAATCCTTACCCAACGCCATAAAGAATTGATGGTGTGGCACAACATAATTTTTACGGATTTCACCGATTGTTACACCACAAGCAAACGCCACTCCCCTAGGCACAGGGAATTCAGGTGTAAAATACACAGGGTTGCCGTTATACATTTGCACATTATCTTTTTTATATACTGTAAGGGTGTCATCAAGAAAATCTACGAGAGTTTTGTCGAGTTTTTCTTTGCCAATTGGCACAAAGAAATGCTCTGAATCGATTGACGAGTCCGCATAACGAAGAACTGCTACAAATTGCCCCTCGCCTTTTGTCTTATGAGGGTAACAGCGACGAGTATAATGCATATTCTCGCATTTGCAACCATCAAACTGTATTCCATCTGCAGTATTCTCACGAACTTTTTCCGTTACAGGCACAAGCTGGAACCCTGAATGACGCTGTAAAAATGCATCAACGGTCATTTCATTTTCTTCAAGGGAAAAAGTGCAGGTTGAATACACAATATAGCCACCAAGTTTTACGAGTTTTGCAGCACAATCAAGGATTTCTGCTTGTCTTTCGGCACACATTTTAACATTTTCAGGCGACCATTCATCTATTGCAATTTCTTCTTTACGGAACATTCCTTCCCCTGAGCAAGGAGCGTCAACCATAATCATATTAAAATAGTTTTCAGGGAACATTTTCACAAGCTTTTGTGGATGCATACAGGTTGTAACAACATTTTGAAAACCCATTCGTTCCATATTGCCTGTAAGGATTTTACAGCGCGACGGTACTATCTCGTTTGATACAAGCACACCATCTTTACCCAACTTGTTCTTTAACTGACTACTCTTGCCACCAGGGGCAGCACACAAATCAAGAACTTTCCAATACTTTTGTATTTCTATACTCTCAACAGGCACCATTGCAGCAGGCTCTTGAATATAAATCATACCTGCGTGGTGATATGGGTGATTGCCGATACCATCATAATCAAAATAAAATCCGTTTTCTACATAAGGGATTTTCTCTCCACCAAAGGGATTGATTTTTTGGAAATCTTCAAGTGAAATTTTATCTGTATTCACACGAAACGCACGAACAGGCGGCTCATCAAAGGACTTTTGAAAATCCTCAAACTCGTCGTCTAAAAGTGTTTTCATTCTTTTTTCAAATTCTTGTGGCAGTTGTTTCATTTTATTCACTCAAATTCATTTCAGCATAAAGCATACACATTGATACACTTGTAATTGCAGCAGTTTCGGTACGTAGAATACGCTTACCCAATGATATTATTTTTCCGTTAATTTCTAATGCTTCTTGGATTTCTTTTTCGTCAAATCCACCCTCAGGACCGATTAAAATGCCAACACTCATACCACTTTTGATTTCATTAAGGACATTTTTTGTATCTTCCATTCCGTTTTTGCTTTCATAAGGAACTAAAAGCAAATCAAGGTCTTTTGCTTTTTCCAATGCTTGTTTATATGTAAGAATTTCGCTGATTTCAGGGATTTTATTACATTTGCTCTGCTTTGCTGCACTTTCGGAAATTGCTTGCCAACGAGTTTGCTTATTCTTCTTTTTCTTTTCCTCGATTTTTACTACGCAACGGCTCATCTCAACGGGAATAATTTCATGAACTCCTAACTCAACACATTTTTGAATAATAAGTTCCATTTTATCCCCTTTGGGAAGTCCTTGAAACAGATATATTTTAATTGGCAAACTAGTATCGTTATAATTTTCTTGGAGAATTTTAACGATTACGGTATCACTTTCAAAACTTTCAATTTCGCAAAGGTTACTTACACCATTTTCACTTACAAGAAAAGTATCGCCAATATTCATTCTTAATACATTTTTAATGTGGTTGAAATCAGTACCGTTTATGAAAAAATGGTTATCCTGTTTTTGATTTTCATTTACAAAAAAGTTATGCATAATCAATCATCCTCACAAATAAAAACGGCAGAAGAATCCCTCCACCGCCGTTGGCGGTCCCCCTCCCTTTGACAAGGGAGGCTAATTTATTTTTTCTCATTTTTTGAAAGATGAATAAGCAATACTGAAATATCTGATGGAGAAACACCACTTATACGTGATGCTTGTCCTACACTTTCAGGGCGTACCTTTTTAAGCTTTTCCCTTGCTTCAAGACGAAGCGAATAAACATCATCATAATCAATATCAACAGGAATTTTCTTAACTTCAAGGCGTCGCATTTCGTCAACCTTTGCTTGTTGACGTTTAATATAGCCCTCATATTTCAAATCAATTTCAACTTGTTCAAAAACATCGGCCGGTAATTCTGGTCGAGTTTTGTCGAATGGTGTAAGACATTCATAATCAAGCTGTGGTCGTTTAATAAGCTCTGCAAGGCGAATACCTGTTTTCATTGGGGCTGTTTCACGTGAAACAAGCACTTCATTAATTTCAGGAGAGGGGGCAATAGTAACACTTTCTACCCTTTCACGCTCTTGTGCTATAAGTTCAAGTTTATTTTTGAACTTTGTGTATCTTTCTTCACTTATAAGTCCGATTTCATAACCATAATCTGTAAGACGAATATCTGCATTATCTTGACGAAGTAAAAGTCTGTATTCGCTTCGTGAAGTCATCATTCTGTAAGGGTCTGAACAACCCTTTGTAACAAGGTCATCAATAAGAGTACCAATATATGAGCTTGCTCGGTCAAGAATAAATGGCTCTTTACTTTGAATTTTGCGAACTGCATTCACGCCTGCAATAAGACCTTGGGCAGCAGCTTCTTCATAACCAGATGAGCCGTTAAACTGACCTGCACCGAAAAGCCCGTCAATATCGTTAAATTCAAGAGATGCTTTAAGTGCCAATGGGTCAACGCAATCGTACTCAATAGCATAAGCCGTTCTCATGACCTCAACATTTTCAAGACCTTTAATGCTACGTAAAAATTTAAGTTGCACATCTTCAGGAAGTGACGATGACATACCTTGTAAATACAATTCTTCAGTATCAAGTCCACAAGGTTCAATGAAAAGTTGATGTCTTTCTTTTTCTTCAAAACGAACAATTTTATCTTCAATACTTGGGCAATATCTTGGACCTACACCCTCAATTTTACCTGAGTAAAGAGGGGAGCGATGAATATTTTCAAGAATAATTCGCTTTGTTTCTTCGTTTGTGTATGTAATATGGCAAACTTCTTTATTCTCTGGCAAGATTTCAGTTTCATAAGAGAACGGAACAACCTGTTCATCACCCTCTTGAACTTCTAATTGTGAAAAATCAACACTGCGTCTATTAACTCGCGATGGAGTACCGGTTTTGAATCTGCGAAGTGGAATATTCATTTTATAAAGTGCTTCTGAAAGACGTGTTGCAGGGAACATTCCGTCAGGACCACTTTCAAAAGAAACATCGCCGATATAAATACGACCGCCAAGGAATGTACCTGTTGCAATAACTACTGCTTTTGCAGTATAAATTGCCTCAAGATTTGTTTTAAGATAGAAAACGCCGTCCTTTTTATAAAGGTCAACAATTTCAGCTTGTTTCATATGGAGGTTTTCTTGTTTTTCAAGAGTATGCTTCATATACTTTGCATAATCACGACGGTCAATCTGTGCGCGTAAAGAATGCACAGCAGGGCCTTTACCACGATTAAGCATTCTTGTCTGTATGGAATTTTTATCAGCAGCTTTACCCATTTCGCCACCCAGAGCATCAATTTCACGGACAAGATGACCTTTTGATGTTCCACCGATTGATGGATTACAAGGAAGATTGCCAACCCAGTCCATATTGATTGTAAAAATTATAGTTGATGCACCAAGGCGTGCAGATGCCAACGCCGCTTCAATTCCTGCATGACCGGCACCAATTACTGCTATATCATATTCTTTTGCAAAATATTCCATAATATATCTCATTCCTTTTTTCCTCCCTCTGCGAGGGAGGTGGCAATGCGTAAGCATTGACGGAAGGAGTTTCTTTTTTACTCCCTCAGTCGCTTCGCGACAGCTCCCTCAAAGAGGGAGCGTAATAAATAAAAAAACAGTGGAGAAGAATCCCTCCACCGCCTACGGCGGTCCCCCTCCCTTTGACAAGGGAGGCTTTCCAACCAATCAATTATTCTTCTGTATTTACTGAACGGATTTCTACTTTACCGTAGAGTGATGCTCCGTCAATGTCGCTTTTTGGTGCTCTGTCCGGAGAAATTTCTGGTTTATAAACTTCTTTTCTCTCGCGTCTGCCACCATTTCTGTTATTTCTGCCACGACCACCATTATTTCTTGCTCCTTCAACAGGAGAAATAACAACGCGTCTGTCAAGGTCTGAACCTACTGAATGAGAAGTAGCACCTTCTACATCCTGAACGGCTGTATGAATAATTCTTCTCTCATAAGGATTCATTGGTTCAAGTGAAATGTTTCTGCCCTGACGAACTGCTCTCATAGCAGTTTTTCTTGCAAGAATCTGAAGAGTTTCTTCACGTTTTGCACGGTAGTTGCCTACATTAATAGCAACTCTCTTATAACTCTGGTTACCCTTATTTGCCATCATTCGTGCAAGGTACTGGATAGCATCAAGAGTTTCGCCACGTTTGCCGATAATAATACCGTAATCGTCGCCACAGTCAAGTTCAAAATAAATTTCTTCTTCGTTTGAAAATTCTTTGATTTCGCACTCGCTCATACCAAGGCCTAAAACAATAGACTTAATATAATCTGCAGTTTCTTTATAAAGATTTGTTTCATTTAAAGGAAGTTCAGATTCTTTTTCCTTTGGCGCTGCCACAGGAGTTTCTTTCTTTTCTTCTTTTTTATTTTCAACCTTTTTTACAGGTTTTTTATCGTGCTTTTTATTATTTTGTTTGTTATGTTTCTTTTCAGGTTTTGGGTCTGCAACTTCTGTTGTAACTTTAACTTTTGCAGGATTACCACCGAAAAGACCGAGGATTTTCTTTGTAGGTGTCTGAATAACTTCTACATTGAAATCATCAAAGTCGCTAATGCCAAGTTCAAGCATAGCAGCGGCTTTTGCCTCGTCAACCGTATTACCGGTTCCGATTGCTTCTTTAATCATTATTTGCACCTCAGTTATTGTCGTCTTCGTTCAATGTTTCTGCAACATTTTTGAATATTTTTTCTCTCGCTCTACGATTAATTGTTTCATCAACCATTGTTTTTGCAAGCACTTTTTTAGGCGAGAACACCTTGTTCATAATAAGCATCTGAATGAATGAGAACAAGCTTGACATAATAATATAAACACCAACGCTTGCAGGGAATAAGAATGAGAAATAAATACTCATTGCAGGAGACATAAGCGACATACAACCCATACTTGGATTATTTGCCATTTCAGGATTTGTCTTTTTCTGTCTTAACCAAGTGTAAATACCCATCATAAGTGATGTTACACCTGTAAGAATAGGAATAAGCCACAATAAATCCCAACCCATTTTTGTATCAGGTGTTCTTGAAAGGTCGATACCTAAGAATTGGAAATTATCAATAAACTCATTAATTTTTGTAACTACTTCAGCAGGAACAGCAGACAAATCAAGTTCATCAAAATGAGTAATTGCTGTGAGTTCAAGTCTTAATTCAGATTTTTCATAAGTGGTTAATTCAGAAAGTTTCAATACTTCTGCTTTCAAAATTTCAATTACATCTTTTGGAATTTTAAGAACATAAGATAAAAGTCTGTAGTTTACTGCAAAAACGCCCATCATAATTGGGAATTGAATAAGAAGACTTGAACAACCACCTGTCATTGATGAATATCCTTCTTTTGCATAAAGCTCATTCATAGCTTCATTCATCTTCTGCTGATTGCCGGCATATTTTTCTCTTATTCTTTTGATTTTTGGTTGCATTCTTTGGGTTTTAACCATACCCTTTTGTTGCTTTATCGAGGACGGGAGTAATATAAGCTTAACGCAAATTGTCATTAGCAACAAAGATAATACGTAGTTATTACTGATATCATAAAAGAAACCAATTATATAACCAAAGGGTACTGAAAACACATTATAAATAAATTCGTACATTTTTGTCCTCCAAATTTTAAGGGACTCATTTTTTTTGTTTTTTCTCGGGAACTGGGTCATACCCACCCGGGAAAAGAATGTTACACCGTAACAGTCTTGACAAAGCAAGCAAGGAGCCCTTTATGACTCCAAATCTCTCAACTGCCTCTACAGCATATTGAGAGCAGGTAGGGTAAAAACGGCAACGTGCAGGAAAAAGTGGAGAAATTTTTCTTTGATAAAATCTGATTGCTTTAATTATCAGTTGTTTCATCTATAACTCCTGCTTGAATAAGTTGAGATAACATAATCTTTGTTAAATCTGTACTTTTTATGTATTTTGTTTTTGACCTTGCAACAAAAACAAAATCATAATTACCTTGAATTTTGTTTTCAAGATTCTTATATGCAACACGAATAACTCGTCTTGCACGATTACGCTCAACTGCATTACCAATCTTTTTTGATGTAGTTATTCCTACACGACAAATTCCCGCACGGTTTTTTAATACATAAGAAACCAGTGCAGGAGCCTGAAATGATTTTCCTTTGCCGTAAGTTCTACGGAAATCACAGTTACTTTTAATTGTTACTGTCCGTTTCAATTTTTTTACCCAATTGACAAATTAGTATGTCAACTGCTTTCTGCCCTTTGCTCTTCTGCGGGCAAGTACCTTTCTGCCGTTTCTGTCAGACATTCTCTTACGGAAGCCGTGCTCCATCTTGCGATGACGCTTCTTTGGCTGATAAGTTCTTTTCATTTCTACTCCTCCGTTTCATTTAATAGTCACACATTGTAAAAATATCTGCGGAGAAACATTATATAAAACTTTTGTCAAATTGTCAATCTTAAAAATTTTGTAGCATTTTTTCAATATATGAGGGATTTTTACATAAATAAAAAAGTTTTCAACAATATATTGTGTTTTTAGTTGAAAAATTTACATTATAAATTTTATTTTATTTTTTCTTTTTTGAAAAATTGCACTATTATATATTATATATATTATTTATATTTATTTATTTTTTCATATAAAATTCATTGAAATCCTTGAAAAAGTGTGCTAAAATTGATTATGTATGAAAGTGGCGTCCTATACGCTAAAACTTGTAAAACGCTAAATAAGGCGGTTTTTATTGAAAATAAAGCATTTTTCTATTTTTTACATAAAATTAATGAAAGGATGATGAATTTGAATTCTTATAATGAATTTTGGGAAGCAGTACTCTCTTATTGTCGCGAAAATATGAATAATATTGCTTTTAATATGTGGGTTGAACCATTACAACTTATCAAAGTTGAGCCTGACAGAGTTATTATTTCTGCACCTGGTTTTAAAATTGATTTAATAATGTCAAAATATAAATCTCTTATTGAAGAAGCATTTTATAATGTTATGGGATTTAATGTTGAAATTGAACTTATTCCATCTGAAAACATTCCAAAAGAAAATAACGAACAAAGCGAAAAAAATAATAGTTCATCACAAAGCATTGAAAATACAAAACTTACTTTTAACAACTTTATTGTAGGTCCATCAAATAAATTTGCTTATAATGCTTCTTTAAAAGTTGCAAATAATCCTGGTTTAGAATCATTTAATCCACTTTTTATTTATGGTAATTCAGGACTTGGTAAAACTCACTTACTTAATGCTATCATAGAAAAAATGAAAAGCAATAATCCTGACGCTAATATTCTTTATATTACAAGTGAAAATCTTATGAATGACTTTTATTTTGCTTTACAAATTAAAACTCTTCACGATTTTCATAATAAATACAGGTCTTGTGATGCTTTACTTATTGATGATATTCAATTTATTGCAGGTAAAGGTCAAATGGAAGAAGAAATTTTCCATACTTTTAATATTTTTACTAAAGAAGGAAAACAACTTGTATTTACATCTGATAAACCACCAAGAGAAATTCCTAAAATTGAGGAACGTCTTAAAACAAGATTTGAAAGTGGTATTATTTGTGATGTTCAACCACCTGATTTTGAAACAAGAGTAGCAATCATTAAAGATAAAGCAAATGCACTTCGTTTTGAATTGCCTATTGATGTTTGTGAATTTGTTGCAGAAAACATTAAAAGCAATGTTCGTCAGATGGGTAGTGCAGTTAAAAACATTTATGCATACTGTTCATTTAATGAAATTACGCCTACAATTGAAATTGCAAAAGATATATTGAAAGATATTCTTGTTACAAATCAACCAATAAGTGTTGTAATTGATAATATCATTGAAAAAGTTTCATTTACTTTTGGTGTTACACCTGAACAAGTAAAAAGTGAGCGTCGTGATGCGAGTATCAATAATGCTAGACAAGCGGCTATGTACATAATAAGAGAAATTACAGGTCTTTCACAAGACGAGGTTGGTAAAATATTCGGCAGAAACCATTCAACTGTTAACAGTTCTCTTAAAAACGTGCAGCAAAAAATGAGTTCTGACTCAAGATATAAAAATCTTATCAATGAAATTATTAAGAATATAAATGATTAAAAATAACTAAGATTTCAACAGTTTTTAACTTTTGAACAATCAAGTTTTTAACAAGTTAATTTTTAACATTTATATAAACTTTGTTTCAAACATTTTTCAAAGATAAAAAAATCGGTCAGAAACGTTGAAAAATAACATAAAAAATGAGTTTTCAACAATTTAGACCGCCTATATTACTAATACTATACTTTATTTATATTTTTTAAGAAAAAGGAGAATGAATTATGAAATTTATCTGTTCCGCAGAAATTCTTAGCGAAGCATGTATGAATGTACAAAGAGCTACTGCAGCAAAGTCAACAACACTTCCTACAATTGAAGGTATTTTAATAAAAGCAGAAAATGATAGAATTATGCTTACAGGTTATGACCTTGAAATGGGTATTATCACTTCAGTTGAAGGCAGAGTTGAACAAACAGGTAGTGTTATTCTTAATGCAAAAATTCTTTGCGACATTTTAAGAAACGTTCCTGATGAGCTTGTTTCTATTGAAAGTGATGAACGCCTTATCTGTAAAATTAAGAGTGGCGATTCAGAATTTTCACTTACAGGTTTTTCAGAAGCAGATTATCCTGAACTTCCATCAGTATCAGGTGGTTTCCCAATTGTTATTAATGGCGAAACATTAAAAGATATGGTAAGAAAGACTATTTTTGCTACTGCAGAAAACGGTGCAAAGATGGTACATACAGGTGTTCGTTTTGAAGTAGTAAAAGGAAATATTCGTCTTGTTGCAGTTGACGGTTACAAACTTGCTATCAGAAATGAAAAAATTGATTATGAAGGCGAAGAAAAAGTTTTCATTATTCCTAAGAAAACTCTTAATGAAGTTGTTAAACTTGCAGGCGATGGGGAAGAAACTGTTGCTATGGTAGTTGCTTCTCGTCATATTATGTTTGAATGCGGAAAATATGTAATTGTTTCTCGTCTTCTTGAAGGTGAATTCTTAAGTTATAAGAGTGCAATTCCTACAACTGCAAAAACAGAAGTTAAAGTTAACACAAGAAAATTCATCAGTGGTATTGAAAGAACATCTTTGATTATTACTGAAAGAATTAAGAGTTTTATCAGATGTATTTTTGATAATAATGCAATTAAGATTTCAAGTACAACTGCACTTGGTACTGCAAACGATAAAATTATTGCAGATATTCAGGGCGAAAGAGTAGAAATCGGCTTTAATAATAAATATTTACTTGATGCACTTAAGGTTTGTGATATTGATGAAATTACATTACGCCTTAATGGTGCAACATCTCCTATTATTATTGTACCTGAAGATGACGGTTCTCTTATTTATGAGAGAAACTTCTTATTTATGGTACTTCCTGTAAGGATGAACTAAAATGAAAAAAATTACTGCGCATATTGCTAAAAAAGAACACAGACAAATAAATATTGACAGTGATTTTATCAGACTCGATTCACTTCTTAAATTATGTAATGCAGTTATGACTGGTGGTCATGCAAAAATAGTTATTCAAGAAAGTGAAGTTAAAGTTAACGGAGAAATTTGTACTGCTCGCGGTAAAAAAATCCGTGCAGGCGATACTGTTGAATTTGACAGAGTTGTTTACGAGGTAAACTGATGTATATTAACGAAATAAAAATTGAAAATTTTCGTAATATTGATTTTATGGAAATTTTTCCTCATAACGAAATAAATGTTATTTATGGTCAGAATGGACAAGGTAAAACAAATCTTTTAGAAGCAATCTGGCTTTTTACCGGATGTAAAAGTTTCAGAAATTCTAAAGATAGTGAACTTGTTCAATTTGAGCGTGAAAATTCAAAAATTTCAATGAGTTTTACAACAGAATTTCGTGAAAATAATGCATCAATTTTTATTGATAAAAAAAGAAATGCTTTTCTTAACGGAATAAATCTTAACTCTCCTCGTGAATTAATAGGAAAATATTATGCGGTTGTTTTTTCGCCTATTCACTTATCACTTATTAAAGATGGTCCATTAAACAGAAGAAAGTTTATTGATACGGCTATCAGTCAGATTGATAATATGTATGCTAAAAAACTTATGTATTTCAATCATTTGATAGGGCAAAAAAATGCATTACTTAAAAATGTAAGTGAAAATACTTCTTTGCTTGATACTCTTGATATATGGGATGAAAAAATAGCGTTAGCAGGTGCTGATGTTATTTGCGACAGAATTGAATATATAAAACAACTTCAAGAAAAAGCTACTGATATTTATCACGGAATTTCCGGGGAAAAAGAAGAATTACAGATTAAATATTTAAGTAATGTCCGTTATGAAAGTGAAGATAAACAGGATATTGCAAAAGTATATTTCAACAATATGGTAAAAAACAGACCAAATGATTTGTATTTAAAAAATACAACAAGCGGTCCGCATCGTGATGATATTGAAATTCTTATAAATAAAATTTCTGCAAGAAAATTCGGCTCACAAGGTCAACAAAGAAGTGCGTCATTAGCACTTAAACTTGGCGAAGCAGAAATTATTAAAGATTTGAAAGGCGAACATCCTATAATTTTACTTGATGATGTAATGAGTGAGCTTGACAGTACTCGCCAAAATTACATTCTCAATAAAATGACAGATAAACAAGTATTTATAACTTGTTGTGAAAAAGAGACAGTTTCTCGTCTTCACGCAGGTAAAGTGTTTAAAGTAGAAAACGGAAAAGTGGTGGACTAATGTATTTAAACATTGGACAAGACACAGTTATTACTGATAAAAATATTTTAGGTATTTTTGACCTTGATAATACAACTGTTTCTAAATCTACAAGAGAATACATAAATACTGCTTCTAAAAACGGCGAATGTATTACGGTTTCAATTGAAGAATTGCCAAAATCTTTTATAGTAGTTGCAGAAAACAATAAAAAAGAGATTTATATTTCGCCACTTAACACATCAACAATTTTCAAAAGAATAAAATAAGTCAGATTTTGACGGAGGAAAAAAATGAGCGACCAGATTAAAAACACAATTGAAGAAGAGGTTATGGATACGGTTGTTACCGAAACTTATGACGCCTCTGCCATTCAAGTTCTTGAAGGACTTGAAGCCGTAAGAAAGCGTCCGGGTATGTATATCGGTTCAACAGGACCTAAGGGACTTCATCACCTGGTTTATGAAATTGTCGATAACTCAATCGACGAAGCACTTGCAGGTTATTGTTCACATATTGAGGTTGAAATTTTACCTGACAATATTATTACAGTACGCGACAATGGTCGTGGTATTCCTGTTGGTATCAATGAACAGCAAGGACTTCCTGCAGTTACGGTTGTATTGACTGTTCTTCACGCAGGTGGTAAGTTCGGTGGTAGTGGTTATAAAGTATCAGGTGGTTTGCATGGTGTTGGTTCATCAGTAGTAAATGCACTTTCAGAATGGTTTGTAGTAGAAGTTAGTCAAAACGGACACATCCACCGTCAAAAATTTGAGCGTGGTAATATTGCAACTGAACTTGAAATTGTAGGGGATACAGACGAAACAGGAACATTTATTATGTTTAAAGCTGACCCTGAAATCTTCACAGAAACTACTGTTTATGAATATGAAGTTTTACAGAGAAGACTTCGTGAACAGGCATTCTTGAATGCAGGTCTTTCAGTTACACTTACAGATAAGCGCGACCCAGAAAATATTGTAGAAGAAAATTTCTGCTATGAGGGTGGTATTAAATCATTCGTTGATTATATTAACACAAGCCGTGGTCTTACACCTGTTGTTGATGATATTATGCACTTTACAACAGTAAGTGGCGACAGAAGTGCAGAAGTTTCAATCTCATATAACGATGGTTATAATGAAATTATTTTGAGTTTTGCTAACGGTGTTCGAACAATCGACGGCGGTACTCACGAAAATGGTTTTAAAACTGCACTTACTCGTGTATTTAATGAATACGGCAGAAAATTCAAACTTTTAAAAGATAACGATAAAAATCTTTCAGGTGATGATGTTCGTGAAGGTCTTACTGCAGTTATCAGTGTAAAACTTACTGAAGCAGAGTTTGAAGGACAGACAAAAGGTAAGCTTGGTAATACAGAAATGCAGACTATTGTGTCAAAGATGATGTATGAAAAGCTTATGACATAT
>CALCBQ010000203.1 GCA_937897215.1 uncultured Clostridia bacterium
GAAGGTGGCAAAACGAAGTTTTGACGGAAGGGGGGGCAAAGAGCCCGACAAACTCAAATTTGTAAAAGACAATGGCGGAAGCAATGCTCCCGCCTTAAAAGTTTTAATTATTTTCTAAATTCTTCTGTGATTGCATTTTAAGATATGCATTTATAAATCCGTCAAGGTCGCCATCCATAACAGCGTTTATATTACCGTTTTCAAAAGATGTTCTATGGTCTTTTGCAAGTGTGTATGGCATAAACACATAAGAACGAATCTGGCTACCCCACGCAATTTCTTTATGGTCGCCTTTAATATCTTCAATCTTTGCAAGGTGCTCACGCTCTTTAATCTCAATAAGTTTTGATTTGAGCATTGTCATAGCAACTTCACGGTTCTGATGCTGGCTACGTTCAACCTGACAAGAAACAACAATACCTGTTGGCTTATGAGTAAGACGGACTGCTGATGAAGTTTTATTAACTTTCTGTCCACCCGCACCACTTGCACGGTAAACTGCCATTTCAATATCGTCAGGGTTAATGTCAACATTTGTATCTTCATCGATTTCAGGCATTACTTCCAAAGATGCGAAAGATGTGTGTCTTCTACCTGATGAGTCAAATGGAGAAACGCGGACAAGTCGATGAATGCCTGCTTCACTCTTCATAAATCCGTAAGCATTTTCTCCCTCAATAAGAATACAAGCAGATTTAAGACCTGCTTCGTCGCCGTCAAGATAGTCAAGAGTTGAAACCTTGTAGCCATGACGCTCGCCCCAACGGTTATACATTCTGAAAAGCATCTGTGCCCAATCCTGCGCCTCTGTGCCGCCTGCACCTGCATGGAATGTAAGAATTGCATTTTTGGAATCATATTCGCCGGTAAGAAGTGTTGCAAGAGTCTGTGAATCAAGGTCTCTTTCAAACTTATCTACACCCTGTGTGCATTCATCAACAAGGCTTTCGTCCTCCTCTTCATCGGCAAGTTCTATCATAACAAGAGCGTCTTCATAATCTGCCTTTAATCTTTCATAAGCAGAAACTTTGTTTTTAAGTACGCTTGTTCTTTGTAAAACTTTTTGTGAATTCTGAATGTCGTCCCAGAAGCCCTCTTCTGCCTGTTGTTCTTCAAGAAGAGCAATTTCACTTTTCATTTTTTCAAGACCTAATGCCTCTGCCAAGTTAGAAAGTTCTTCTTCGTGTGCAATAAGTCGGAGTTTTAATTCTTCAAACTGAAGCATAAATGTACCTCGCTTAATAGTTTCTTTTCACTTGTCCGCAAAAATTACATAGAATGTATTAAGGTAACCGTCATAATTTAGTATGCGGTAAGCGTTGCTTTTTAAAATAGCCGTATGCTTTGAGCGGACTGATATATTTTTTACGCTGCTGCAGTTGATGATTCAACATTTGTTGAACTTTCTTCTGCAGTAGTTGTTGATTCCTTAGCAACTACATCTGCCTGGTCAATAAGCTCTTTGCTTTCTGTTGTGGTTTCTGTAGTTTTTTCTGTTGTTGCAACTTCAGGAGTTGTAGTACTCTGAATTGCAGAGATATAAAGATTTTCGTCTTTCTCACGAAGTGTAACTTTTACATATTTATCAGGAGTTGGCGCAATCATATCCCCGTTTTCTCCCTGTTCCCACGCGTCGCCCGCAAGACAAGCAATTGTAAGCACTACTGTGTCTGAAGATGTTGATTTGTCAACAACCTTTGGTGTGTAAATCGGTGTAACACCTGTAAGCGGAACAGTGTATGTTTCTGTTTTTGCATCATAAGGGAACTCAAGTGCATAACCGTCAATTGTAGCATGCACAGGTGTGATTTCTGTACCGAAAAGTTCAACAAATTTTTCTTCAACTGCGGATTTTGGAATTGAAAGTCCGTTTTCTGTGCTTTCAAAAGTATCAGGGTCAATATCGCTTTTAAGAAGCGACCAGATTGACATTTCAATAAGCTGACTCATATCTGCTTTTGTAATATCGTCAAAATTATCAGGGTCAATAAGAAAAACAGGCGCAAGAATCTTTTCGTATTCCTCATAATGTTTTGATTTATCGATTGCGGTGTCTATACCATTAACTGCAGAAATCACTACAGTTACAAGTCCGATTGCCGCAAGCAAAACGATAATACAACCAATTGGGAATGCAAGTTTGTGAGTGCCTTTATGCTTTTTGTTTGTTGTTTCTGCCATAAAAATCACCTTACCTGACCGTTACCGTAAATTTTGTATTTAAATGAGTTGAGTTGTTCTAGTCCTAAAGGACCGCGCGCGTGAAGTTTTTGTGTTGAAATGCCGATTTCTGCACCAAATCCAAACTCGCCACCATCAGTAAAACGAGTGCTTGCATTATGATATACTGCAGAAGAATCAACCATATTCATAAACTTCTCTGCATTTTCTGTATTTTCAGTAATAATACTCTCGCTATGACCAGTTGAATATTTTCTAATATGCTCTGTTGCCTCTTCTAACGAAGAAACAATCTTTACTGACATTTTGTAATCAAGATATTCAGTTGCCCAGTCTTCTTCTGTTGCTTTTTCTATATCAGGACAAATAGTGCAAGCGATTTCGTCGCCATAAAGAATAACATTTTTCTCGTCGAGTTTTGCTTTAATTGCAATAAGTGCAAACTCGGCAATATTTTTATGTATAAGAAGACTTTCTGCAGTATTGCAAACAGAAATTCTTTGAGTTTTTGCATTGTAAACAATCTCTGCCGCCATGTCAATATCTGCAAACTCGTCAACATAAATATGACAGTTACCGGCGCCTGTTTCAATTACAGGCACAGTTGAATTCTGCACTACCGCATTAATAAGTTTTGCACTACCGCGAGGAATAAGCACATCAACAAACCCATTCATACGCATAAGTGCAGTTGAACTTTCTCTTGAAGTGTCGCGCACAAGCTCAATAATGTCAGGATTAAATCCCACACCTTCAACTGCCTTTCGCATAATATCCATAATAGCAGAATTTGAGTTGAATGCCTCTTTACCGCCACGAAGAATAGCCGAATTACCTGATTTGATTGCAAGAGCCGCCGCATCGCTTGTTACATTTGGTCTTGCCTCGTAAATAATACCGATAACACCTAAAGGCGAACTAACTCTTTGAATTTTAAGTCCGTTTGGGCGCTCTGTTTCCCAAAGGATTTTACCCACAGGGTCAGGAAGTGAAACCACACCCTCAACGCCCTGTGCCATACCCTCAACTCTGTCTTTGTTGAGCATTAAACGGTCAAGAAGTGCCTCTGACATACCATTATTTCTGCCGTTTTCTAAATCAAGAGCATTTGCAGTTAAAATTTTGTCGCAATTTTCACGAAGAGCATCTGCGATAGCCTTTAATATTTTATTTTTATCGTCAGTAGATGCTGTTGCA
Organism: uncultured Clostridia bacterium; assembly: GCA_937897215.1. Classification (GTDB taxonomy): domain Bacteria; phylum Bacillota; class Clostridia; order Oscillospirales; family Acutalibacteraceae; genus Fimenecus. The sequence continues at coordinate 3,379 of CALCBQ010000203.1, forward strand.
ATTTCTACCGACGCATTTTTTACTCTTTTGCCGATTTCTGTAAGCATAATTATTTCCCCTTAAAGAAAGTACCTACCTGCTTGCCATCAAGCGCTTTATAAATTTCTGTTGGATTTTCGCCATTCATAACGATTGTGTCAATTCCTGCGCCCATTGTGATTTCTGCAGCGTGAAGTTTTGTAACCATTCCGCCTGTGCCAAGAGTTGAGCCACGACCACCTGCGATTGCATACAAATCTTCGTTGATTTCTGTAACAACCGGAATAAGCTTTGCATCTTCATTCTCGTTAGGATTAGCGTCATAAAGTCCATCAATATCTGTAAGAATAATAAGTGCATCTGCATTTACAAGCTTTGCAACGATTGCAGAAAGTGAGTCATTATCGCCATAAACGATTTCTTCAACTGCTACGCTATCATTTTCGTTAATAACAGGAATTGCACCAAACTCAAACAATTTATTGAATGTATTTACAAGATTAGTTCTTCTCTCGTCATTTTCAACGTCGCTTTTTGTGATAAGCAACTGGCCAACCGTATGACCGTATTCTCCGAAAAGTTTGTCATACATAAACATTAATTCGCATTGACCTATTGTTGCTGCTGCCTGCTTGCCTGCTGTATCGGCAGGTTTCTCTTTAAGACCTAATTTGCCAACGCCAACACCAATAGCACCACTTGTAACAAGTGCTACTTCAATACCCGAATTTACAATATCAGAAAGCACACTCACTAACTTGTGCATTCTTCTGATATTTGTTTTACCTGTTGAGTATGTAAGAGTTGAAGTACCAACCTTTACAACTATTCTTTTTACATCTTTTAATACTGCCATAAATACCCTTCTCACTGTAGAAAAGTTTAATCAGTATATTTTAACATATATTTTTATATTTAACAACAGTTTTATATCTCTCAAAAAAAATAATTTTATATTTTGAGCAATAATTAAGCCGACGGAGACTTTCCATCGGCTTTTGAACTATATATTAAATTTTGTTTGCGAATTCTCTACATTATCAAGAACCAGCATACACCGGAACCGCAACATACACCCTTATTCCATTATCGAAAATAAAAGTGTTTCCAAATAGGTCTGTATGATAAATAAAAGGTTCGCCATCAACAAGATAAATTTCTCCGTCAGCAGTTTTTACATATTCTGCTGGGCTGTAATAAAAGAAAACTGCAAGCAGAATACTCATTATTAAAGCAACTAACACGAAAATATTTATTACTTTCTTCTTGTTCATCGATTTCATTCTAACAACCTCCCTAATTAACATAAAAACATACACTAAAATTCTTTTTAACTTCAACTTCAATATATCATTTTAAGAAAAATTTGTCAAGAAACACTTTTTCGCTAAACCAACTGTAACAAATATTTTTCATTTTCATACAATGGTACTGTCAGTTGATAATATTTTTTAGGAGGAATACTGATGTCAGAAAATAAGAATTGTTTGCCTTCAAAAATTAAAGAGGCAGTTTGCATTGATGTAGGCAGAGTTTATGACTCTTGTGCAGACAAAGATTGTCTTGAAGATTTAAGAGTATATTTTACAGATTCTGCTCAATGCATTATTGACCGTGCAACAAATGTCCGTTGTCGCGGTGCAGAAGTACTTAACGCGTTTATTGAAGTTGAAAGAGTGCCGTTTAACCGTGGATTTTACTCGGTTGATATTACCTATTATTTCAAAGTGTGTCTTGATGTTTTCTGCGGACACACTAACGCACCTACAATGGTTGACGGTCTTGCAACATTCTCTAAGAAATGTATTCTTTACGGCTCCGAAGGGAATGTAAAAGTATTTTCATCTGAATTTGCTTGTGGCGATATCGACGAGCAATTTGATATGGTAAGCACAAATCCAAGAGCAAAAGTGCAGACAGTTGACCCTATTTGTCTTGATGCTAAACTTCGCAAAGTCCACGAATGTTGCCATATTGACCTCTCTTGCAAACCATCACGAATTCCAAAATGTGTTTGCCGTTGCTTTGACGGTTGCTTTGACCCATGCGAAAACGAAGCAGAAAAAGCGGTTACGGTTACTCTTGGCATTTTCACAATTGTGCAACTTGAAAGAGACGTGCAGATGCTTGTGCCTGCATACGATTTCTGCATACCAAGTAAAGAGTGCAACTGCGACACAGATAACCCTTGTGATGCGTTCCGTAAAATTCAGTTCCCAATTGATGAATTCTTCCCACCAAAAGAAGGTTGCTTGAAAGACAGTTACAGACCAACCTGTGCTTGTGGGGATTGAAAACAATAAACACCTTGATAGATTGGGGTTTGTAGAACAAAAACGCGTAGGAACAGAACCCCTGTTCTGTCCGCAATAACAAAGCAACCTCAACGGACAGACGGGGACGTCTGTCCCTACGCGAATACCCCGACATCCTCAAATTTATTAACCGCCTCCCGCACTGTTGGGAGGTATTTTATTTTCCAAGTAATTGCATTTTGTCGAAAGTAGTATTATAATGATTATATAATGCGAAAGCGGGTGTATTTATGAAAAGATTTCTTTCGCTTTTTATGGCAATACTTATAATTGTCGCTTCACTTTTTACTGTATCAGCAGAAAAAGTAGTTACGGACAAAAACGCTGTGCTTTCTGCTTTATATGAGTCAGATATTGCCACAATCCGTGAGGCAATCGATTTAAAAATTATCACTTGCGAAGAACTGACTGCATATTACCTTGAAAGAATAGAGAAATATAACGATAAATACAACTGTTTTATTACTCTTTGCGATGATGCAATTGAAGTTGCAAAACAGAGAGATGCACAACTCGAAAAAGGCGAAAATGACGGTCTTCTTTTTGGTATTCCTGTTGTTGTGAAAGATAATATAGATGTTAAAGGGCTTTACACCACAAACGGCCACACACTTGATAAATCCACAATTGCGCAAGAAAATGCTACTGTAGTAAACTACCTTTTAGAACAAGGCGCAGTAATCATTGGCAAAACAAATATGAGTACCGACGCACAAGATGCGCGAATTTCATATAGCGAAATCAAAGGACAAACCAAAAACGCATACAATACATTGCTTGCGGCAGGTGGCTCGTCAGGTGGTACTGCTGTTTCTGTTTCACTGAATTTTGCAGTTGCAGGACTTGGCACGGACACAAACTCATCTTTAAGAATACCTGCTGTACTTAACGGATGCGTATCTTTACGCCCTACCTTTGACCTTGTTGACCGTACAGGTTGCACTACTCTTAACAGTACGCGAGATGTTGCAGGGGCAATTACAAGAAGCGTTTATGACCAGGCAATTATGATGGATGTGCTTACAAACGGTCAGTATAAATACACCGAAAATCTTGACAAAAATGCTCTTGAGGGCTTAAAAATTGGTGTTCTTAAAGAACTTTCTTATGCTACAACAACCGCGTCAATTACAGGCACTGAAGAAGAGCGAAATGCTATTGCTACACGATTTGATATGTCTGCAAGGACTGAAAAGCACATCGACAAAGAGGTTGCAACGGCTTTTGAAAACGCGGTAAAAGAACTTGAAGATTGTGGCGCAGAAATCGTAACCGTTTCAATGCCAAAACTGTGGAATTTATCATATAACACTTTTGCAAGCGGACATAAATCAAACAAACAAGCGCTTTATGACGAATTTGAACGTATCGTCGAAGAAAATGGTCTTGATGCAGTAATCTTCCCATCATATCTTTCAACTCCACTTAAATCCGGCACAGATGAAAACGGCAAATATTGGAATGCTTGGAGTCAACCATTTTCAAACAACTGTCGTGCCGTTTCTCCGTCTGCATCACTTCATGAAATTTCTATTCCAATCGGTTACCACTCTTCCGGAGCAGGAATAGGACTTGAGATTGCAGGACTTAAAAACTCTGAACAGTTGCTTTTGAATATTGCATATTCATACACAGAAAAATATGACCACCGAGCAGTGCCAACGGGCGCACCTGACTTATATGCAGATAACAGCGCAGATTCGTTTGAAGCAATTATAGGTGCTGTTATTGAACAAGCAAACGCAAAGCCTGAAAAATCAACTACTGAAAAGCAAGACGAGCCAACAGATAAACCAAACAATGATAAATCTATTTCCGATTATATCCCTGTATTTATTGGTTTAGGCTTTGTTGGTGTGGGCATAATTCTTACTGCAGTTTCTAAACGCAAGAAACGAATTAAAAGACGCAAACCTGAACCTGAGCCACAGTATGATGTAAATATGCAAAGCAAATAAAAGAATAAATAATAAAGAATATTGAAAAAAGAACAAAGAAGAAACTGCGTTGCTATTTATAATTGGCTCCCTCTGACGAGGGAGCTGTCGAGCGATAGCGAGACTGAGGGAGAGATTTAGTAAAGAGATAAGCTTATCTCTCCCTCCGTCTTTTGCTTCGCAAAATCCACCTCCCTCGTCAGAGGGAGGCGAAATAGTGCTATTTAATCAGTTATAAAACTCAAATTTATATAACAACAAAGCCCTCACGTATTGTGAGGGCTTTAATTCTTTATTAATTATTAGTCGTTGTTTCTTCTTCTGTTAAAACGACGGTTGTTATCACGCTTTTTTGGTTCTTCATCGATGTCGTTTTCAGGAACAAGTCCTTTAACTTCGATGAGAGCATCACGACGAGAAAGGTTAAGTCTGCCTTGGTCATCAATTTCAAGTACTTTTACAAGCACTGTGTCGCCAACGTTAACAACATCTTCAACCTTTTCTGTACGCTTAACGTCAAGACGGCTGATGTGAACAAGACCTTCTTTACCAGGAGCGATTTCAACGAATGCACCGAAGCTCATAAGACGAGTTACAACACCGTTATAAATTGCACCGATTTCTGGGTCTTTTGCGATAAGTTCAACGATTGTCAAAGCGCGTTTTGCATTGTCAATGTCGATACCTGAAATAAATACGCGACCATCTTCTTCAATGTCAATCTTAACTTCGCATTCTGCCTGAATCTTCTGGATAACCTTACCCTGCTTACCGATAACATCACCGATTTTTTCGGGGTCAATCTTTG
>CALCBQ010000204.1 GCA_937897215.1 uncultured Clostridia bacterium
TTTAAGTCCCATAAGCGGGTCAATCTTGCCCTTGATAGCTGCATCTGTAAGAACTTTTGTTGTTTCCTGGAATGATGCTGCTGACAAGAATGAGTCTGTTGCAAGAGATGCTTTTGTGATACCGAGAAGCACTGGTGTGCATGTTGCAGGAACAAATGCTTCGCCTGTTTCTTCTGAACGAAGACGAGCAGCTTCATTTGCCTGAGCAAATTCACGCTTATCTGTTGTAGCACCTGGAAGAAGGTCTGTTGTACCTGCTTCAGCAACTTTAAGTTTTCTCATCATCTGACGAACAATAACTTCGATATGCTTATCGTTGATATCAACACCCTGCATACGATATGTTCTTTGAACTTCTTTGATAAGGTAATCGTGAACAGCGTCAACGCCATTGATTGCAAGAATATCATGTGGGTTTGGAGAACCATCTGTAAGAGCAGTACCCTTCTTAACGAAGATTGGGTTACCGTTTTCGTCAGTTTCTGTGTTAAATTTCTTATGGAAACCATAAGGAATCATATATGCACGTTCATCGCCATTTTCATTATCTGTAATAACGATATGCTCATTGCCCTTGATTTCGCGGAATGAAAGAACACCGTCGATTTCTGAAAGGATTGCATAAGTCTTTGGCTTTCTTGCTTCGAACAATTCTTCAACACGAGGAAGACCTTGTGTGATATCCTGGCTTGAAGCAACACCACCGGTATGGAATGTTCTCATTGTAAGCTGAGTACCAGGTTCGCCGATTGACTGAGCAGCGATAATACCAACTGCTTCGCCCACTGTAACAGGGTCGCCTGTTGCAAGGTTAGCACCATAGCACTTGATACATACACCGTGTTCAGAATCACAAGTGAGAAGTGAACGGATTTTAATTCTACGGTCTGCAGGATTTTCTCTTGCATTAACCATATCAGCAACAATCTGAGCTTTTTCTTCTGTAATCATTTCGTCCTTAGATGCAACAAGATTACCATCTGCATCAAAGAAGTCTTCAAGAAGATATCTGCCTGTAAGACGTTCGCTGAGTTTTTCAATCATTTCCTTACCTTCTGTGATATCGTAAACCTCAAGACCTTCATGACAATGACAATCTTCTTCACGGATAATAACATCTTGTGAAACGTCAACAAGACGACGAGTAAGATAACCAGAGTCAGCTGTACGAAGAGCTGTATCGGCAAGACCTTTACGAGCACCACGAGAAGAAATGAAGTATTCAAGAACGTTAAGTCCTTCACGGTAGTTAGCACGAATTGGAACTTCGATTGTTTTACCTGCAGTATTGGCAATAAGACCACGCATACCAGCAAGCTGACGAAGCTGAGCCTTAGAACCACGGGCACCAGAGTCAACCATCATATAGATTGGGTTGTACTCGCCAAGACTTTCAAGGATACCCGAAGAAACCTCATTAGTTGTTTCTTCCCAAATCTTGATAACTGCTCTTGAACGCTCATCTGTACTATAAAGACCCATATTGTAGTAGTTGTTGATAACATCAACCTGTTCTTCAGCAGTTGCAAGCAAGTCTTTCTTATTTTCAGGAATCTTAGCATCACAAACAGCAACTGTAATACCGCTTCGTGTTGAATATTTAAGACCTTGTGCCTTAATGTTATCGAGCATTTCAGCAGCAACTGTTACGCCGTGAACCTTAATACATTTATCAATGATTTTACCAAGACCGCCTTTTTTAACAAGGAAGTCAACTTCAAGTGCGAATGCGTTTTCAGGGTCAGTTCTGTCAACAAAGCCCAAATCCTGTGGAATTGGATTATTGAAGATAACTTTACCGAGTGTTGTTTCAACGAGCTTAGTAACAACTTCGCCGTTGATTTCTTTACTCATTCTGATTTTAATTCTTGAGTGAAGACCGATATCGCCTTCATCATAAGCCATTGTTGCCTCATCAACGCTACGGTATACATTATAAACTGTATGTTCGTTACCGTTTTCGTCCTTTTCAATACGAGGAGAACCTGGCTCATCATCTTTATCCATTGTAAGATAGTAAGAACCGAGAATCATATCCTGTGTAGGAACTGCAACAGGTTTACCATCTGATGGTTTGAGAAGG
>CALCBQ010000205.1 GCA_937897215.1 uncultured Clostridia bacterium
TGCCGCGTATTTATAAAACAGTTCGCCAAACTATAATTTATATAATTATTTGCATTATAAAAATATTTTTGGCAAGAATATAACAAAAGCAAATGAAAGGAAAGACTTCTTTTGGCTAATCGTATAGGAAAATACACATTATTTTTGCCATCAAGACCATCGATTCACGGATATGCGGCTGTTGTAGGTAAAGCCGAGGGCGAAGGCCCTTTGGCTCACGAGTTCGATTACTGTTATTCCGATGATACAATCAATGGTTGTCCCTCATGGGAGAAAGCAGAGAGTGCCTTACAAAGAGAAGCAATCACTCGTGCTATTGCTAAAGCAGATTTATCGCCCGAAGATATTAATCTGATTATGGCGGGAGATTTGCTTGACCAATGTATTGGCACATCTTTCGGTATTCGTGAGTTGCAAATTCCTTTTTTAGGACTTTACGGTGCTTGTTCTACTATGGCACTTTCAATGGGGCTTGCATCTGTACTTGTAGATTCAGGTGCCGTAAATTATGCGGTTGCATCTACATCTTCACACTTTGCATCTGCAGAGCGTCAGTTCCGACTCCCACTTGAATATGGAGGTCAGCGTCCACCATCTGCACAACGGACTGCAACGGCTTCAGGTGCATCTGTTATTGCCGAGAATAAAGAAAATGCACCATGTGTTGAGGCAGTAATTTTTGGCAAAATTATGGATTTAGGTATCAAAGATGCCAATAATATGGGTGCGGCAATGGCACCTGCGGCAGCATCTACAATCGGAGATTTCTTAAATGATACCCGCACTTCTCCTACTGATTATGATTTGATTCTTACAGGGGATTTGGGTAGCGTTGGTTCAGAACTTCTCATTGACCTTCTTAAAAAAGATTATGGTTATGACATTTCATCAGTTCACGGAGATTGCGGACTTATGCTTTATGATGTTGAGGCACAGGATGTGCACGCAGGTGGCTCCGGGTGCGGTTGTAGTGGCTCTGTTGTAAATTCATATATTATGCGACAACTCAAAGAGAACACGCTGAACAGAGTGCTTTTTGTGGGAACGGGAGCATTGCTTTCGCCTACTTCTACAATGCAGGGAGAAAGTATTCCGTCAATTGCGCACGGAGTTCTATTGACATCGGGGGACGAATAAAATGAATATAGAAAAAGAACTTGAAACCGTTTACAGAATGGCAAATGCGTTAAGAGTAATAAACCTTTTGAAAACTTCACTGACCGTTGGGATAATGGCCTTTACCGTTTTTAGTATTGTTGGTATCTTCTTTGCAAAAGACTGATATTTACAAAATACAACTTACCTTTTTCTTAGTTTGACAAATTTTGGCAAAATATATTGACAATAATTGGCAAATATGGTATATTTAGCCCATAAAGAAAAATGAGCAAAGAAAAGAGGTAAAAAATATGTTATACGGAACAGTAAAAACTATTGACTATGCGGGCAGAATTGTATTACCACGAGAATATAGAACAAAAATGGGACTTGAGCCGGGCACAAAAGTTATTTTACACGAAGTAAACGGCAAACTTACCATTGAAGCTGTTGCTCCTAAATGCAAAATCTGTGAGTGCAACGAAATAGTTGATGATGATTTGCCAATTTGCAAAGAATGTCTTGAAAAAGCAAAAAACTTTAATAAGTAAACAAAAATTATTTATGAAAAAAGCACTTAACCTTTTATTTGGTTGAGCGCTTTTTTCATAATTATCAATAATCTTCTCCAATTTATTCAACAAAATCGTTTTCAATTTTTACAATATTTTCGCTTACTTCTTTGAATACGGGAGCACAGTCAACACCACCTGATGTGCCATCTTCTTTGAAAATTACGACAACATAAGTTTTGTTGTTATGAGTAAAATATCCACAAAACCAAGTGTGAGTAATCTCGCGACCGTTTTCAAACCATCCACTTTGTGCAGTAGCAGTTTTACCGTGATTAGTAATGATTTCTGAATATGCTTTTGAGGCGTTACCATTACTTACAACACTTTCAAGAATTTCATCAATTCTGTTTACAGTACTTTCATTCAGTACCTTATACTTTTCAGGTAAATGCACTTTTTGGATTATATCTCCATTTTTGTCTATAATGCCTTTCATCAAGGTGGGTGCGCGGTAATGCCCGCCATTAGCAAAACACGCGTATGCAACAGCCATTTGTAAAGGGCTTACTAATAACTCGCCCTGACCAAAACATAAGTTTGCAAGTGATTGTTGAGATGTAATGCTTTCACTTGATGGCAGAATACCCGATTTAAGATAAAAATTATCAGCTAACTCAACACTTTTACCTAAGCCTAAAGAGGAACAAAGTGTAAGTATTTTTTCTGCACCGACTTGTTGCCCCAACGCAATAAAATATGTGTTGCAAGATTTCTCCATAGCAGAATTCATATCAATATATCCATGTGCAACTTCGTTGTTACATTTAAATGTTGTACCGTTAACTTGAATACTACCTTTGCAATTATATGTGAAATTAATATTGCTTTCGATAGCAGAAACCGCAACAAAGGGTTTGAAAACAGAGCCCACTGTGTAAGGAGTTAAGGCGCGATTTATAAAAGGGGAGTCTGCATTTTGAATGTCTGCAGACAAATTATAAGGATTAAATTCAGGAATTGATGCACTTGCAAGAATTTCACAAGTGTCTGCGTCAAGTATTACACAAGCACCTTTGTCAACATTGTTATAAATAAGAGCGTTTTCTGCAATTCTTTGAATGTCAAGGTCAATAGTCAACTGAATTCCGGCAGGAGAAAGGTAATTGTTTTTTACAATTTCAATACCCTCGCCAAAAAGAATGTGGCCTAAAGCATCAACATTCCATTTTGCAAGGATTTCGCCACTTTGTTGTGATAAATAGTTGTCATAGGTCTTTTCAAGTCCCATAGCACCATTACCATTTTCGTCAAGATGCCCGATTAGATGCACGCATGGTTGATTGACAGAATATCTGCTGATTACTTCTGTTGAACGAATATCTTGTGAATCAAATTTTTTCGATGATTCGATAACACTCACTTTACCATTTGTCATATTCTCATAAATGGTAGATTTTTCGCCTTCTTGCACAAAACTCAAAACGGTATTGAGTGCGTTTGTAGTGGGCAGACAAACTGTAAAATTCTGCGATTCACTGTTGACAAGTCGTCGCATTTTTGTATCATAAATCATACCGCGTGAATTACCAAGAGCAACGGATTTACTGCTTGTGGATTTTGTAGTGGCGGTTGAGCCGATATTCAGCCCTATAATACCGATATTTATAACAAGAATACCAAATACAACCATAAGTCCAAAAAATGAAATAGCAACTCTTTTGTGCATAAAAAATCACCCGTGTAAAGTTTTGACACGAGTGATTGTTTTTATAAGTATTTATGCTTTTTTCTTTTTAAACTTTTCTGCTAAATCAAATTCAGCAAATTTTGTGTTTTTGGTTTTTTCAATGATTGCTTTCATAATAAGGTAGCCCATAATACCTGCAAACACACCAACGAAAACGCCACCAATAACATCTGTTACATAGTGTACCATAAGGTAAATTCTTGAAAGACCAACAAGGGCAGAGAATACAGGGAAAATCCAAGCAACCTTTTTGTTTTTTATAACAAGGAATATTGCAATGCCTAATTCAAATGCAGCAGTTGTGTGGCCAGATGGGAAAGATTTTTCACTTTCAATGTGTCCGCCTGCAAACTCGTGCCAAGCCATAAACACAGGGTTGTCTGCGTAATAAATATAAGGACGAGGACGGTCAAAAAGTGGTTTCATAATAAGGTTAGTGCAAATAGTTCCAACAAGGACTGCAAAAAGTACAGCCATACCAAATTTGCGAGTTTTCTTAAATGGAATTAAAAGAGCACCAACAACTGCCATTGGTGTAACAAAAGCCCCACCACCAAAGAAAGTAATAAACTCTGCAACAACATTCATAAAAACGCTCTGAATTTGTTCGCCAAAGAATGTGAACACACTCATATCAAATGAGTCAAAAATTGAAAAATCCATATTCCAATCTCCTTTATGTAATTTATGATAATATTTTACAACAAATTTTAGCCTTTTTCAAGCGTTAAACAAAGTATAATTGATTTTAAAACAAAAAAGCATTATAATTGATTTACAGAATAAGTTGGTGGGGGATTAGTATGAAAAAATCAACTAACCTTATTGGGAAAATAACTAACGGAGTCAAAACCGTTAAATCTAATTGGAAAACTGCACCTGAGGGCAGTTATGTGCCTTATAAAGAGATTGCAGCATATTCAATTGGTGGTGCAGGCGTATATTTCATTACTGCTATAGTGGGTATGATAGGTCTTAGTGCAGGCAGTATGATTGTTGGCGCATCTATTGGCATTGCTGCTATGGATTTGCAGACAATGAATGTTATCTCAACACTCATTATGCTTCTTATTGCACCTACACGAGCAATGCTTTTTGACAATACAAAAAGTAAAATGGGTAAATTCAGACCATACATATTGACTCTTGGTCTGCCAACTGCAGTTATAGGTACAGTTTTTGTGTATCTGCCTTATGAAACAATGGAATACAAAGAAAAACTTGTTGCAGTTTTTGTGTGCTATACGTTGTTGCAGTTCTTTTCGCCCTTTTATAGTTCAGCATATTCAGGGCTTGTTCAGGTTATGTCGGCAAACTCAAAAGAACGCTCATGGATTATTGAAATCAGTTCAATTATCTACTCTTTTGCACCAACAGTTATAAATCCCGTTATGCCACTTATAGGACCACTTGACGATATGAAAACCTACCGTATCGGTTTTCCTATTTTCTGCACAATAGGTGTAATTGTAAGTATGCTCTGTGTTTTCGGTACAAAAGAGCGTGTTATTGTGCCAAAACAATATGTTCAGAAAATGAATTTCTTTGAGGGGCTTAAAAAGGTTTCTCGTAATAAATATTTCTGGATTATAAATACTTCTCAATGGCTTAGCTTCTTGAATCAGGGCTACGGTTATATATTCCAATGGATTTTCTATTACGGAATGAACAACCCTGCAGTTTATTCAATTATGACTGTTATTAAAGGCGAGGCTTATACACCTGGTATGGTTGCTGCAGCACCTCTTACCAACAAGCTTGGCAAAAAACGAATTTGCTTAATATCACTTTCGATTCAGGTAGTCTGCCTTATACTTATGCTATTCCTTTATAAAAACTATGTGTTGTTGTTTATCTGCATTTTTATAAAAGAAATGGTTGGCGCAGTTTCAATTATCTATCTTCCTGCAATGAAAGCAGATATGATGGATTATCAACAGTATAAAACAGGCGACAGACTTGAAGGCTTTATTGAGCAAGGTGGTATTTTAATGGGCAGCATTGTAGCTCTTGCAACAGGTTATTTTATGCCACTCGTGTTTAGAACTTACGGTCTTACAAACAACTACGACGATTTGTATAATGCAGATTTCAGAACACCACTTGTACGCATTGTAATCATCTATGCGATTTTCGGTACACTTCTTTCAATAATACCATTCCTCTTCTACGATTTAAGTGAAGAAAAACGAAAGAATATGATTACTGCACTTAAAATAAGAGCAATGTTTGCTGACTTTGAACATGAGGATTTTGATAACTCAAAACTTTGTGAAACTCTTGAACTTGTTTATGAAGCAGAAAAAGTATTGAAAGAATATGAGAAATACTCAACAAAGCAAGAAAAAGAAAAGTATCTGTCAGCAAAAATTGTCTGCGACGAAGTTGAAAAACTTAAAGCAGAAAACGTTGATAAATGGAACAGAATAACGGAACAATACAGAATACTTAAAGCATAAAAATAGAGCAGTCTTACGACTGCTCTTAATTTTTATTTATTTTTTCCAATTAATCTTAAGTTCTGCAATATCAAGTCCATTGTTTGTAGGATACCATTTCTCACGAAGTAATACATTGCTTTCATTTGCGTCAATATTTACTTCTAAAAGACTAGTACAATTGTAGAATGCATATTCCTGAATTTCCTGAATAGATTCGGGGAGTGTTACTTTTGTTAGTGCAGTGCAATATGCAAAGGCATCTTTTCCAATTTGTTCAAATCCGTTTGGAAAATTGATGTCTTCAAGTGAGCCACAACGGAAAAAGGCTTTTTCATTAATAAATTTAATACTGTCAGGCAAGGTTACTTTTGTAATCTTACCACACTTGTAAAATGCTTTTGTACGGATTTGTTCCACTCCGTCAGCTACAACATATTCACCTTCTTTAGCAGGTGGGAAGAATACAATAGTTTTCATATCTTTAGTGTAAATTACACCGTCAACAGAACAGAAATTTTCGTTTGCTTCGTCAACTTCAAACGCTGCAATATGCTGATTATTTTCAAGGGCCCAAGTACCTATTTCTTCAACATTTTTACCAATGTAAAATTCAGTAACATATTCAAGATTTGTAGCAGCAAAATCAGCAATTTTTGTAACAGGCACACCCTCGTATTCATCAGGAATCACAATTTTTGTAACAGTTGATTTGTTAGGTACGCCAGTAACTGTTGCCTCGCCATTTTCAACCTTGAATTTAATGCTTTCGTTACTACCACTTAAAAGAGTAGAAACTGAACTGCAACCTGAAAAGGCGATGCACATACAAATAACAAGAGCTAAAACTTTAATGAGTCTTTTCTTCATGTTAAACCGCCTCACTTTCTGCTTTGTTTTCGTTCTCAATTGCACGAACTCTTTCCTGCAATTCTTTGACGCACATATCGTGCTTTTCGCGTGTCAAATCATAGAAGATAAATGGTGCTGTCAAAAGCACAAGACCAATTACTGAACCCCAAGTATAAAGGTTAAATACGTTGTTAAGAATTTGAGTATCAAAAAGTACGTCCCAGTCAGATGTAAAGCCCACTCTTGAAAGTAACCAAGGCATAATATAACCGATAGCCACAGTAACAGGGTTCAAGAACCAACCAAAAACGCCTGACATTGCATCTGCACGTTCGCCGTATTTCCATTGATGGTAAGTAAGAATATCAGCATTAAGACCAACGTTAACACCGTCCACAACAGGAGCAATGGCGTTTTTAAGGAAGAGTGCAAATAAGAATATGAAAATATTTTCCATCTTAACAGCAAGAGCAATACCTAAAACGGTAAGAAGTGTAATACCACGGAAAGAAATAAGAATATTTCTCTTTTGGAATCGTTTTGTAAGGATTGGGCAAAGAATGTTGCCAAAAGTCATGCCCATAACAACAATGTTACCTGCAATACCTGAGAACCATTCCATACGAAGTGAATATACAAACCACCAGCTAAGAAGATTACCAACAAGACCGTGCCATTGTCCGAGTACATTTGAAATATTTGTAATCCAAAAGTATTTATTTTTTAGAACATTTTTAGCACCCTTGAAGAATGTAACCTTTGCGCGTTTTTCCATTGGTGGCTCAATAACTCTTTCTTTACAGAAAACTGCAAGTAAAGACATTGCAGCACCGATAAATGTAAAAATAGGAATAAACACCTTATATGTTTTTAGATTTAAGTAACCGCCGGTTGACGCAATAAGCATTGGCCAGATTGCAGAAACAATTGATGAGAAAAGACCAGATAAAATAGGTGTAATTGAATGGAGTTTTTGTCTTTCCTGTGAGTTAGGTGTCATAAAGGTAACAAGAGTGTTAACACCGATATAGTTGTTGTAGAAATATGACATTAAAGTAAATGCAAAGTGAAGAATAATGAGCTTGTTTGTGTAAGTCATATTCTGCACAGGAAGATAAGGAATAGCAGAAACCATAAAAGCACTTGGAATTGCACAAAGAAGTATAAATGGCTTAAATCTTCCGTATTTTGCACAGAACTTTCTACGGATAAACCAATGAAGATAGTCCCAAATAGCACCTGCGACAAGTATGTTGCCAACTAATTGTGGAAGCCCATTGATAACCGACTCAAACATTCCTTGTGGCAAGAAATAACAACCAATACCAATTATGAGCTTACCACTATAACAAAGATGAGCAAAAATCTTTGTTTTCTTTTCAAGTCTACCATGATTTTCATAAATCAACACATTTATTGGATTCATAAACATAAGCACATAGCCAAGTACTGTGCTTATAATATTGATAACTGAAAAGTCAATGGTTGCAATTCCCATAACCGCTCCACAAAAGTAACTTGCAGAGAAGGTAACATACATTGCCACAGCCCCAAAAACATAAGCTCCACCTTGTGCAAGGGTATAAGCCAACATTTCCTTAAGCGTTAAATATTCTCCTTCGTTAGGAGTGCTCCAGTTATTTTTAACATAAGAGGGGAGACCCTTAACTTTTCCTATAATTTCAGATTTAGTCATTTAACCATCCCTTTCCAAAACCTATAGAAAAATTATACTACATTATAGAAATAAAATAAAGTGAAGAATTATAAAATGTATTTTTTTCGTCAAAGTGATTAAAAAAAGGCAGTAAGTATTGTGCTTACTGCCTTAAATTATTTAGTTTTTACTGAATGAGTTTTTAATTAACTCTCTTGCTTTTGTTAAATCAAGACTTTTATCAAGATACATTAACTGTACCATAAGGTTGCCTGCAGCGGTTGCCTCAACAGGACCTGCAATAACCTTTTTACCTGTGTATTTTTCAGTAAGTGAGTTAAGATAAGTATCTTTACAGCCACCACCAACAATGTTGATTACATTAATCTGTTTGTTGCTGATTTCTTCAATAACCTTAACAGCCTCGTTATAAGTTTTTGCAAGTGAATGGTAAACTGAATTCAGCACATCGCCAATTGGCAAATCAGGTTTACCTAAATAATTTCTGATTGCCTCAATCATATTGTCAGGTGCTAAAAAGTCAGGGGCATTAGGATTTATGTATTCCGTAAAATCACTATCCATAGCCATTTGCATCATTTCATCGTATGTATATTTCTTGTCAAGATTTTTACGGACATTCTGTAAAAGCCACATGCCCATAATGTTCTCAAGAAAACGATAACGATGCTCTACGCCACCCTCGTTAGTGAAACCATTGTTCATAGCCTTTTCGCAAGTAACAGGTTGAGCGTTTTCAGTACCAATCAAACTCCAAGTGCCTGATGAAATGTAAATTCCGTTATCTCCAACAGAACAAGATGCCACGGCAGACGCTGTATCGTGTGATGCACAAAGAATGACAGTAGTATCAAAACCGAGTTCAGTCTTTACTTCTTCACTTAAATTACCAACAACCGTACCAGGTAATGAAAGGGGAGTGAAGATTTTCTTTTCGATACCTAATTTTTCAAGGATTTCTTCATCACGCTCAAAAGTGTTTACATTAACAAGTCCACCAGTTGTTGTGAGAGTGTACTCGTTTCTGATTTCACCTGTAAGTTTGAATGAGAAATACTCAGGCATCATTAAAAAGTATTCTGCCTTATCGAGTTTTCCACTCTTTTTATCACAGTATAACTGATAAATTGAGTTATAGCTTGTTGCTTGAATACCTGTGCGCTCATATAACTCTTTTCGTGGAATTATAGCGTCAATTTCTTCAGGAATACCAATAGTCCTTGAATCACGATATGACACAGCAGGTAAAATCTCTTTTTTGTCTTTGTCGAGAAGCACATAGTCAACGCCCCAAGTGTCAATTGCAACAGTTTCGGGGATTTTACCCAACTTCTTACACTCTTTAAGACCATTTTTGATTTCTGTAAAAAGTTTCTCAACATCCCAACAGAGTGTACCGTCAATATCTACTATTCCGTTTTCAAATCTGTATATTTCTTCAAGTTTTAACTTACCATTCTCAATGTAGCCGAGAATATGACGTCCACTTGAAGCGCCCATATCAATAGCTAAACAGTATTTCATCAGATAACACCCTTTTGAAGAATGAGATTAGCATAGAGTGCAGATTCGCCTGTAGCAATAATTACATAGCACTTCTTTGCTTCTTCGTAAAATGCAAAACGCTCAATTTCGCCGAAAGCATCAGCACCTCTGTTGTCGTGTTTTGCAACGATTTCCTTGTATTCATCCCAAATAGGAGTTTCTACATTGTCGCCAGCCATAACCTGCATAAGTGAAACAGGATTTTCTACATAAGTGTCAAGTGGAAATACTGTAAGAATAGCGTCAAGAAGCTCTGTAGCAGAGTGTCCGTCTGCACGAAGAACTATTGCATCTTTTCCCATACTTTCAGCAGGAAAGTTGCCGTCAGCAATAACAAGACGGTCGCTGTGTCCCATTTCGCAAAGAACTTTAAGCATTTCAGGGGACAAAATTTTTGGAATATTTTTAAGCATAATTAATCTTCCTT
>CALCBQ010000206.1 GCA_937897215.1 uncultured Clostridia bacterium
ACTTGAACAGAGAGAGCTTGGCTATACAGAAACACTTCTTAAGTTCCAGACAAAGATGGCACTTACAAATGTTACTAAAGAACAACTTAAAGACGTAATTATCGCTTATGAGCCTGTTTGGGCTATCGGTACAGGCGTTACAGCAACTGCTGACCAGGCTGATGAAGGTAACGGATATGTTCGTGAAGCTATTGCAGAAGCATACGGTGCTGATGTTGCTGAAACAGTTACAGTTCAGTATGGTGGTTCAATGAATGCTGCAAATGCTAATGAACTTGTTGCTAAAGTAAATGTTGACGGTGGTCTTATCGGTGGAGCATCTCTTAAAGCAGTTGATTTCTCAAAAATCGTTGCTGCTGCATCTAAATAATTTAAAGGTGAATTAAATGAAAAAACCTGTAGTTTTATGTATTATGGATGGTTTTGGTTACAACCCAAGTGATTACGGCAACGCAATCACAGCGGCTAAAACACCAAGACTTGATGAAATTTTTAAGAATAACCCTATGACTTATATCGGCGCATCAGGTATGGATGTCGGTCTTCCTGACGGACAGATGGGTAACTCTGAGGTAGGTCATACAAATATCGGCGCAGGTCGTGTTGTTTATCAGGAATTGACAAGAATTACAAAGTCAATTCAGGATGGCGATTTCTTCGAGAATGATGTATTTATGGGTGCTATTGAGAATTGTAAGCAAAACAATTCAGCACTTCATTTGATTGGTCTTCTTTCAGATGGTGGTGTTCATAGTCATAACACACATCTTTACGCACTTGTAGAACTTGCAAAGAAGAATGGCCTTGATAAAGTATATGTTCACGCTTTACTTGATGGTCGTGATGTTCCACCAAGTTCAGGTGTTGATTTTATTGCAGAACTTGAAGACAAACTCCAAGAAATAGGCGTAGGTAAAATTGCTACTGTTATGGGTAGATTTTATGCTATGGACCGTGACAATATGTGGGATAGAGTTGGTATGGCTTACAATGCAATGGTTAACCGTGAAGGCATTGCAACTGATTCAGCACTTGAAGCAGTTAAAAAGTCATACGAAACTATTGACGAAGACGGTAAATATCTTACAGATGAATTTGTTATGCCGACAGTTGTTAATGGTGCAGATGCAATTTCTGCAAACGATTCAGTAATCTTCTTTAACTTCCGTCCTGACAGAGCAAGAGAAATCACAAGAACTTTTGTTGACCCTGATTTTACAGGATTTGAGCGTAAAGAATTCTTCCCACTTTACTATGTTTGTATGACACAGTATGACGCTGAAATGCCTAATGTAAATGTTGCATTCAAGCCACAGACACTTACAAACACAATGGGTGAGTACCTTTCAAAGCTTGGTAAAACTCAACTTCGTATTGCTGAAACACAGAAGTATGCTCATGTAACTTTCTTCTATAACGGTGGCGAGGAAAAGGTTTACCCAGGTGAAGACAGAGTTCTTATTGACTCACCAAAAATTTCAACATTTGACCTGAAACCTGAAATGAGCGCTTATGAAGTTTGTGATGCTGCTTGTGAACAGATTTTAAGTGGTAAATATGATGTTGTAATCCTCAACTATGCTAACTGCGATATGGTTGGTCATACAGGTATCTTTGATGCAGCAGTTAAGGCTGTTGAAGCAGTTGATGAATGTGTTGGCAAGCTTGTTGATGCAACTATGAAAATGGATGGTGTAATTCTTATTACTGCTGACCACGGTAACGCTGACAAGATGTATGAGGACGATGGTTCACCATTTACTGCTCATACAACGAACCCAGTACCATTGGTTGTTGTAGGAAAAGAGTGCACACTTAAAGCAGAAGGTGGCAAACTTTGCGACCTTTCTCCAACAATGCTTGACATTATGGGACTCGATATTCCTGCTGAAATGAGCGGCGTTTCATTAATAGAAAAATAATCTTACGATTATCCCAGCTAAAATAAAACTTGTAAAATCGGCACACAGTGAACAAATTGCTGTGTGTCGTATTTTTTTTATACCAACAGCACCGTAATATACTGTTATTGCATAAAAAGTTGTTTCTGTTGAACCCATCATAACTGATGCAACTCGTCCTATATATGAGTCAGGTCCGTATTCGCTTATAATCGACTCAAAAACGCTTAATGACCCACCACCTGAAATCGGTGACAGTATGCACATAGGAAGTGTTTCAGGCGGTATTTTGAGCAAATCTGCAACAGGTGCAAGCATTCTCGTAATAATTTCAATACCTTGTGAAGATTTTAGCATTTGTACTGCAAGAAATAATGCGGTTAAAGAGGGGAGAATTGATAAAAATACATCAAAACCTTTTTTAGCACCATCAATAAAAGTACCAAATACATCAATTTTTTTATACACGCCAAATCCAATTATTAAAAGTATAAAAACAGGTAAGATATAATCTGAAAAGTTATTCATACTTAAAAAACCTTTCAAGTATTTTAGTCATTGTTATACCAACAGTCAACGCACAAATTGATGTAATTGCTGCTGGAACAATTATTTCTAATGGATTCATAGAGCCATGATTTGCTCGTATCCCCGCAACAGTTGATGGAATAAGTCTTAATGCAGCAGAGTTCATAACAACAAATATAACCATATTGTTGCTTGGAGTTGATTTTTCTGTATTTTCTTTTGCAAGTTTTTTCATAGCCTCAATTCCTATGGGCGTAGCCGCATTTGATAAACCTAAAAGATTTGATGTTATATTTAGACTAATTGGCAAAATTGCATCGCTATCTTTTTTTAACCCCTTAAACATTTTACATAGGAGTGGAGCAGTTATTTTTGCAAATGCTTGTGATAACCCTGATTTTTCTGCAATGTTCATTAACCCATTCCATAAACAAAAAGTTCCTAGAAGAGAAAGGCACAAATCAACTGCAGTATTTCCACTGGTTATTATTCCGTTTGACAGTTCATTTGCAGTACCTTTGAATACTGCAGTTATTACCGAAAAGAATATAATTGCAATCCATATATAATTCATCATAACAGTAACCTCTAAAAATGATTTCTATATGATTTTTATGCAAATATTTTTGTGATAATGTTGATTTTATTTATAGTTTGTTGTATAATAAGACGAACAAATGTGCGAGAGGTATTATATGTTTAAGTTAGTTAGTGATTATAAGCCCACAGGTGACCAACCACAAGCAATCGAAAAACTTGTTGATGGTGTCAATAAAGGCTATAAAGAACAAACTTTGCTGGGTGTTACGGGCTCCGGTAAGACATTTACTATGGCAAATATTATCGCAAAACTTAATAGACCTACTCTTGTTTTAGCACATAATAAAACTCTTGCAGGTCAGCTTTGTGCTGAATTTAAGGAGTTTTTCCCTGAAAATGCAGTTGAATATTTTGTATCTTATTACGATTACTATCAGCCTGAAGCATATATAGCAACAACTGATACTTATATTGAAAAAGACTCTGCAATTAACGATGAAATTGATAAATTACGACATTCTGCAACATCTGCCTTATCTGAAAGACGAGATGTAATTATAGTTGCAAGTGTTTCTTGTATTTACTCCTTAGGTGACCCAATTGATTATAAATCAATGGTAATTTCGTTGCGCACGGGTATGGAAAAAAGCCGTGATGATTTAATTGCTAAACTTGTTGAAATTCAATATGAGCGTAATGATATTAACTTTATCCGTAATAAATTTAGAGTTAGGGGAGATATTGTCGAGATTTTCCCTGTATATTCAAATGATACTGCAATTAGAGTTGAATTTTTTGGCGACGAAATTGACAGAATAAGCGAAATTAACGCATTAACAGGTGCGGTAAAAAATGTTGTATCACATATTGCAATTTATCCTGCATCTCACTATGTTGTCTCGCCTGAAAAGATGGAAGAAGCACTTCAAAAAATCAATAATGAGATGGAGTTGCAAGTAGCTGAATTTGAAAAGCAAGGAAAACTTATAGAAGCGCAAAGAATACGCCAACGCACTGAGTATGATATGGAAATGTTGCGTGAGACAGGGTTTTGCAAGGGTATAGAAAACTATTCTGCAATTATGTCAGGTAGAAAACCCGGCGAACCACCTTTTACTCTACTTGATTATTTTCCTGACGATTATGTGTTGTTTGTTGACGAATCTCATGTTACATTACCACAAGTCCGTGGAATGTATGGTGGTGACCGTTCAAGAAAAGAAAGCCTTATAAATTTCGGTTTCCGCTTGCCATCTGCATATGACAATAGACCATTAACCTTTGATGAATTTTACGGCAAAACACATCAAAAGATATTTGTAAGTGCAACACCTGGACCTTTTGAAGCTGAAAAAAGTGTGCAAGTTGCAGAACAAGTTATAAGACCAACAGGTCTTCTTGACCCAGAAATTTCTGTGCGTGGTACAGAGGGTCAAATTGATGATTTAATTTCTGAAATCAATATGCGTATCAAGAAAAAAGAGCGTGTACTTGTTACTACTCTTACAAAGAAAATGGCAGAAAATCTTACTGATTTTTTGTCGCAACACGGAATAAAAGTCCGTTATATGCATTATGACATCGACACTATTGAGCGTATGGAGTTAATCCGTGATTTGAGATTAGGCGAGTTTGATGTTCTTGTGGGCATCAATCTTCTTCGTGAAGGTCTTGATATTCCTGAAGTCTCACTTATTGCAATTCTTGATGCTGATAAGGAAGGATTTTTGCGTTCTGAAACTTCACTTGTACAGATTATTGGTCGTGCAGCTCGCAATGCTAACGGACAAGTTATTATGTATGCTGATACGGTTACAAAATCAATGGAAAGAGCAATTGAAGAAACATATCGCAGACGTGAAAAACAGATTGCATATAACGAAGAACACGGTATTACTCCACAGACAATTACAAAAGATGTTCGTGAAATACTTGAAATTTCAAGTCGTGATAAATCTGGTAAGAAACGAATGAGCCGTGAAGAAAAGCAAAAGCTTATAATCAGACTTACTGAAGAAATGAAAGCTGCAGCAAAAATTCTTGAATTTGAACATGCTGCGTATTTACGCGATAAAATTGAAAAACTTAAATCGGAGAAATAAATGACACACGATAAAATTATTATTAAAGGTGCAAAAGAAAACAATCTTAAAAATATTGATGTTGAAATACCACGCGATAAGCTTGTGGTTTTAACAGGTCTTTCTGGCTCTGGTAAATCATCTTTGGCTTTTGATACTATTTATGCTGAGGGACAAAGACGCTATATTGAGTCTTTATCATCTTATGCAAGAATGTTTTTGGGTCAGATGGAAAAACCGAATGTAGAGGCAATTGAGGGACTTTCTCCAGCAATTTCCATTGACCAGAAGACAACATCAAAAAATCCCCGTTCAACAGTTGGCACTGTAACGGAGATTTATGACTATTTGCGTCTTTTATATGCAAGAATTGGTATTCCTCATTGTCCTGTCTGTGGCAGAGAAATCAAACAACAAACTGTTGACCAGATTGTTGATAGTATTATGAGTATGCCTGAAGGCACAAAGTTTCAGATTTTATCGCCTGTTGTTCGTGGTAAAAAGGGCGAGCACGCAAAAGAACTTGCTAACGCATTAAAAGCAGGTTTTGTTAGGGCTAGAATTGATGGTGAAGTTACAGAACTCGTTGAAGATATGAAACTCCCTAAAACATACAAGCATACAATTGAAATTATAGTTGACCGACTTGTTGTTAAAGAGGGTATAAGAACTCGTCTTGCCGATTCAATTGAAACTACTACTCAGCATTCAGGAGGTAACGTAATAATTGACGTAATAGGCGATAAAGAATACCTTTATTCGCTTAATTACGCTTGTCCTGAACACGGAATAAGTATGGATGAGCTTTCGCCTCGAATGTTTTCATTTAATAATCCTTATGGTGCTTGTCCTACGTGTACAGGACTTGGAACTTTTATGAAAGTTAGTCCTGACCTTGTAATACCTAATAGGAACTTATCTATTGCTGATGGTGCTATTTGTGCAAGTGGTTGGAGTAAAGCTGAAAAAGGCTCAATTGCAGGAATGTACTATACAGCCCTTGGTAAGCAATACGGATTTACACTTAAAACACCAATTAAAAATATTTCAGAAGATGGTATTAATGCCATTCTTTATGGTACTAACGAAAAACTTAAAATGACAAGACCTACATTTTATGGCTCTGGTTCATATGTGTCAGAGTTTGAGGGTGTTATTAATAACCTTGAACGCCGTTACAAAGAAACTACAAGTGATTGGGCAAAATGGGAAATAGAACAGGTCATGACTGCTTGTAAATGTCCTGATTGTAATGGTACTCGTCTTAAGCCTGAAATCCTTTCAGTAACCGTTGGTGGTAAAAACATTAGTGAATTTTGTGATATGTCAATAGTTAAAGCAATCGATTTTGTAAATAATCTTGATTTAACAGAAAAAGAACAATTTATTGCAGAATCCATTATCAAGGAAATCAAAAGTCGCCTTAATTTCTTAAAGAGCGTTGGTCTTGAATATCTTACACTTTCACGTTCATCTGGTACGCTTTCAGGTGGCGAAAGCCAACGAATTCGTCTTGCAACTCAAATTGGTTCTTCTCTTATGGGAGTTGTTTATATTCTTGATGAACCTAGTATTGGATTGCATCAACGAGATAACGATAAGTTACTTGGTACATTAGAGCGACTTCGCGATTTAGGTAATACCCTTATTGTCGTTGAACACGATGAAGATACAATGCGTGCTGCAGACTATATCGTTGATATAGGTCCTGGCGCAGGTGTGCACGGTGGCGAAGTCGTTTGTGCAGGTACTGTTGACGATATTATTGATTGCAAAGACTCAATAACAGGTATGTATCTTTCAGGAAAAAGAAAAATTCCTGTTCCTGAAATTCGTAGAAAAGGCAATGGTAATATACTCACAGTTAAAGGTGCTGCTGAGAATAACCTTAAAAATATTGATGTGGATTTTCCACTTGGCTGTTTTACCTGTATTACAGGTGTTTCAGGTTCTGGTAAATCATCACTTATCAATGAAATTTTATACAAAAATCTTGCAAACGAACTAAATGGTGCTAAAAAATCCGTTGGTAAATTTGATAAGATTTTAGGCCTTGAATATGGAGCGGATGATTATGTTACCAAGCCTTTTAATATCCGTGAAGTAACCTCAAGAATAAAGGC
>CALCBQ010000207.1 GCA_937897215.1 uncultured Clostridia bacterium
AAAATGTTCCATGAAGCAAATGGTGATACTCCTGAATCTTTGGGAATGAAAGGAGACCATTTTGTTGGTCAGTGTTATGTTGAATTTGACCAATGGCTAAAAGGAAATAAAAATGATCCAAATTCTGTGCCACATCCAGAAGCTGCGGAACAAGCTGAAGAAATGCTTGTAAAATGGGAAGCTGGTGATAAAGAAGTTCGTGATTTGTGGCAAATGATGAACGGTTGGACTTTTGATGGCGTAAAAGTTACTTATGATAGAACTGGAATTTCTTTTGATAAATATTATTTTGAAAGCGACACTTATTTGAAAGGTAAAGATCAAATATTAAAAGGTCTTGAAAAGGGCGTTTTCTTTAAGGCAGAAGATGGTTCTGTTCGTATTGATGTTACTGATGTTGTTGGTAAAGGAAAAGATGAAGATAATCACGAAAAAGTTCTTTTGCGTAAAGATGGAACTTCTGTTTATATTACTCAAGACATTGGAACAGCAATTAGCCGTCATGATGATTGGGCTTTTAATCAGCTTGTTTATGTTGTTGCTAGTGAACAAAATTATCACTTTAAGATTTTATTCCACATTTTGCAAAAACTTGGTTTTGATTGGGCAAAAAAACTTTATCATTTAAGTTATGGACTTGTTAATTTGCCAAGTGGAAGAATGAAAAGCCGTGAAGGAACTGTTGTTGATGCTGACGATTTGATTGATAGTCTTCATGCAGATGCTTTGGCTGCAATTAAAGAAAAAGGTCGTGATGAAGAAGTTGGAGATGCAGACGAAGTTGCAGAAAAAGTTGCTTTGGGTGCTTTGCATTATTATATGCTTCAGGCAACTCCAATAAAAGATATGTTGTTTAATCCTGCTGAATCATTAAGCTTTAACGGAAACACTGGTCCTTATTTGCAGTATATGGGTGCAAGAATTAATTCAATTTTGGCAAAAGCAAAAGAAGCTGGTGTAATTTCTGATTCTTCGGAAGATGCTGTTTCATTACTTTCTAGTGAAGAAGAGTGGGCTTTGATTAAATTGCTTGGCGATTTCCCTGTTGTTGTTGAAAAAGGTGCTGAAAATCTTGATCCTAGTGTTATTGCAGCTTATGTTTATGAAACTGCAAAGGCATTTAGTAAGTTCTATCAAACTTGTTCAATTGTAAATGCTGGGGAAGCAAAATTGGCTGGTGCAAGACTTTATTTGGCAGAATGTACATTGCAAGTTATTAAAAATGCAATGAATCTTGTGCTTGTTCCATATTTGGAAAAAATGTAATTGTAGTTTTTTCGCAAGTATAATTCAAAAAAATATTGAGGTTATATGAAAAAGAAAGTTGGCGTTTTGGTAAGTGGTGGTGGAACTAATCTTCAGGCTTTGATTGATTTTGAAGCAAAAAATGCAGATTGCCCTTATGAAATTGTTTTGGTTTTAAGTGATCATAAAGATGCTTATGCTTTGGAGCGAGCAAAAAATGCTGGCATTGAAAGTCGCATTGTTAGTCCTTATGCGGTAATGGGGGCGGAAGTTGCAAAAGCTTCTGACCGCGACACAAAACGTCTTGCTGTTTCTAATAAAATTCTTGAATATTGTAAAGAATTTGGTGTTGAAATTATTGTTGAAGCTGGTTGTTTAACTGTTTTGGCTGGGGATGTTTTAACTGTTTATGCAAATAAAATTATCAATTTGCATCCGGCTCTTTTGCCAAAATTTGGTGGGGTTGGAATGTGGGGACATAATGTTCACGAAGCGGTAATTGCCTCTGGCGAAAAAGAAAGTGGTTGTACAGTTCATCTTGTAGACAGCGGTTGCGATACAGGAAAGATTTTGATTCAACGTAAAGTTCCTGTTTTGGAAGGTGATACTCCAGATTCCTTGTATGAACGCATTGCTCCAGAAGAACATATTGCCATTGTTGAAGGTTTGTGCCTTTTGTGTAAATAATTTTGTAAACTGATTTTTTTACGATGGTAAATACAACTCTTTGTTACATAGAAAAAGATTCTCGTTATTTGATGATTCATCGGGTAAAAAAGGAAAATGATTTAAACAAAGACAAATGGATTGGCATTGGCGGAAAATTTGAAAATGGTGAAAGCCCAGAAGAATGTGTTTTGCGGGAAGTTTTAGAAGAAACTGGGCTTTCTTTGAATAAGGAAAAACTTGAATACCGTGGAATTGTCACTTTTGTTTGTGATGATGATTCTTGCCTAGATGGAATTTTTACAGAATATATGCATCTTTTTTGGTGTGATAGTTTTTCTGGAAATCTTTTGAAAAATGAAGACTGTTCGGAAGGTGTTTTGGAATGGGTTTTAAAATCTAAAATGAATGATTTGCCACATTGGCAAGGGGACGAAATATTTTTAGATTTACTTGAAAAACGTGTTCCATTTTTTTCATTAAAACTTGTGTATAAAAAAGGTGTTTTACAGCAGGCAATTTTGAACGGAGCATTGCTAAAAATATAGTTTTTTAAGGACGATTTTTTTTATGAACAATAATAAATCATTTTTTGCTAGTATTGGACTTTTGTTTACTGCAGCTATTTGGGGCTTTGCTTTTGTTGTTGTAAAAGACAGTTTGGAATATATTGGTTCTGTTTATATGGTTGCCATTCGTTTTTTAATTGCTTCTGTGGGAATGGCACTTTTATTTTGGAAACGTCTAAAAAAAATAGATAAAAAACATTTAATTATGGGTGCTGTAACTGGTGCTTTTTTGTGTGCAGCGTACATAGTTCAAACAATTGGATGTTTTTACACAACAGCAGGAAAAAACGCATTTTTAACAACTGTTTACGTTATTTTAATTCCAATAATTAGTTGGCCTTTGTATAAAAAACGTCCAGGAATTTATGTTTTTGTGGCTGCAATTTTGTCTATGACAGGAATTGGACTTTTGGCTCTTGGCGGAAACGACATTGGCGGCATAAACATTGGAGATATTCTAACTTTAATTTGTGGATTATTTTACGCTCTTCACATTTTGTGGACAGAAAAATGTAATAAAGAAGGTTGCGACACTTTAATCATTACATTTTTGCAATTTTTATTTGCCTCTTTATTTGCTTGGATTTTGGCTCCATTTATAGACGGAAAACTTGATGTTTCTGTTTTTGGCAATTCAAAAGTAATTGTTTCTTTGTTGTATTTGGGATTATTAAGTTCAATGTTGTGTTTTACTTTGCAAAATGTTGGATTAAAATATGTTCAATCTTCTTTAGCTTCTTTGTTTTTGTCTTTTGAATCTGTTTTTGGTGTATTGTTCAGTACAATTTTTTTACACGAAAAAATCACATTAAAAATGGGAATTGGTTGTGCTTTGATTTTCTTGGCAGTTGTTTTGGCAGAAACAAAATTCGACTTCCTAAAACCTAAAAAAACTGAATAAATATAAAATCAATATTGTTATATTTCAGGAAAAATTGTATATTTATACGGAATAAATAAATATTTATGCAAAATCGTTTTAGTTTGCGTTGCAAATTTATTAAAAAAAATCAAAAATTTAAGGATTAAACAATGAAAAAATTATTTAATGTTTTATGTGCTGCTTTAATGGTTTTGGCAATTTCTGGTTGTTCAAAAAAAGTAGAAAAAGGCGAATTCACAGTACAAAAAGATACTCTTATGGTTGGTATGGAAGTTGGATATCCACCATTTGAATATTACGATACTGACGGAGTTACTCCAATTGGATTTGACCCACTTTTAAGTAAAGAAATTGCAAAACGTCTTGGGCTTGAAGTAAAATTTGTAGACACAGCTTGGGATGGAATTTTGGCAGGTCTTGATACAGATCGTTATGACATGATTGCTTCTGCTATGACAATTACAGAAGATCGTAAAAAGAATTATGATTTTACACAACCATACATTGGAAATGGTCAAGCAATTGTTGTAAGAAAAGATTCAAAATTAAACATCAAAGATTTTAAAGATTTAGATGGATTAAAAATTGGTTACCAAGCAGAAACAACATCAGATTTCTATACAGAAAAAATGATTAACGAACTTGGAATTACAATGACTTTGAACGAATATGACAAAGTTATGAATGCTTATGCAGACTTAAAACTTAACAGAATTGATGCTGTTGTAAGTGATAGTTTAGTTGCTGTTTCTTACCTTGCTCCTGCAGATTCAGAATTCAAACAAGTTTGGGCTGGAACTCCAGATGAATATTTTGGTCTTTGTGTAAAAAAAGGAAATACAGAACTTCAATCAAAATTAAACAAAGTTTTGGACGAAATGAAAGCAGATGGTTCACTTTCAAAAATCTATATGGAAATTTTTGGAATGGATTTGTCTGATAGTATTAAATAATTCCACAGAATTGGAGTTGAAATGGATAGTTTTCAAAAAATATTAGCTTGGATTCCACAATTACTAGCTGGTGCCAGAATTACAATTTTACTTACAATTTGTTCTGTTTGTGCAGGATTGTTTTTAAGTATTTTTTTGGCACTTGGTACAATGTCAAAGAAAAAGATTATTCGTGGCATTTGTAATGCATACGTTTTCTTTTTTAGAGGAACTCCTTTATTAATGCAATTGTATTTTGTTTATTATGGGCTTCCAGAAATAAACAGAGCATTAACAATTAATAATCAATTCTTGGCTGCTTTTATTGCTTTTGGTTTGAACAGTAGTGCATATTGTAGCGAAATTATTCGTGGTGCAATTCAGTCAATTGATAAAGGGCAATTTGAAGCAGGAAAAGTTTTAGGATTAAGTTATTTCCAAACAATGAAGTTAATCATTTTGCCACAATCTGTAAAAAGATTAATTCCTCCTGTTGGAAATGAATTTATTATGATGTTAAAAGACGCTTCTTTAGTTTCTTTGATTGCACTTTCTGATATTACAAAAGTAACAAGAAGTATTCAGTCTTCAACAGCTTCTTCTTTGGTTTACATTCCAGCTATGATTTTATATTTAATAATTACAGCTGCATTTACATTAATTTTCCATTTGTTGGAAAAGAAAAACTCTGTTTATGAGTAATTTTATCTTTTAGAGGTGTTATT
Organism: uncultured Clostridia bacterium; assembly: GCA_937897215.1. Taxonomy (GTDB): domain Bacteria; phylum Bacillota; class Clostridia; order Oscillospirales; family Acutalibacteraceae; genus Fimenecus. The sequence goes on from CALCBQ010000207.1 coordinate 5,021, forward strand.
ATGGACATGATTAGAGCGGAAAATGTAAGTGTTTCTTTTGGTAAATTAAATGTTTTGAAAAATGTTTCAATTTCAATTCATCCACAAGAAGTAGTTTGTATTATTGGACCAAGTGGTGCTGGAAAATCTACATTGTTGCGTGCTTTTAATCACTTGGAACATATTAATAATGGTTCAATTTATATTGAAGATAAACTTTTAACTCAGCATGAAAACGGCGTTAGAAAATTAAAAATTAATTCAAAAGAACGTCGGGAAATTTTGCTTGAAGTTGGAATGGTTTTTCAAAGATTTAATTTGTTTCCACATAAAACTGCATTAGAAAACACAATGATTGCTCCAATGAACGTTTTAAAAAAATCAGAAGCGGAAGCAAGAAAAAAAGGCATTGAATTGTTGGAACGTGTTGGGCTTGGAGACAAACTTGATGCATATCCAAACAAACTTTCTGGTGGTCAGCAGCAACGTGTTGCAATTGCTAGAGCTTTGGCTATGGAACCAAAGACAATTTTGTTTGATGAACCAACTTCGGCTTTGGACCCAGAACTTGTTGGTGAAGTTTTAGCTGTTATGAAGCAACTTGCCAATGATGGAATGACAATGGTTGTTGTTACTCACGAAATGGGATTTGCACGTGAAGTTGGTACTCGCGTTATCTTTATGGATGAAGGCAGAATTATTGAAGAAAATAATCCTAAAGATTTCTTTGAAAATCCTCAGAATCCACGGCTTAAAGATTTCTTATCAAAAGTTCTTTAATGCATAAATTGAGAATCACCTTGGTAGAATATTACCGAGGTGATTTTTTATGAATAATATGACAATAGACGTAAGAACTTATTTTAATACGTTGCCGGCATCTGTGCGCACTGCTATTGTAGAATCAGGGGCTAAGTTCGACACAGTTGAACAGCTTAAAGTCCTTGCTGAAAGTTATATGAACAAATAAGAGTGCAGTTTTGGTTTGCCTCCCTTGTTAAAGGGAGGGGGACCGCTTGCGGTGGAGGGATTCTTTTTTCAAAGTTTTATCATTGACAAACCAACAAAAAAATAGTTTAATATATAGGATACAAAATTTTTAGCAAAGGTGATACATAATGGAAAACACCGTAGAAAAGAAAAAGATAGTTTTAAGTGCTATTCAGCCAACAGGTACTCCCACACTTGGCAACTACCTTGGCGCACTTAAAAACTGGAAAAATATGAAAGACGATTATAACTGTCTTTATGCAGTTGCAGATTTGCACTCACTTACAGTTCGTCCTGAGCCTGCAACTCTTCGCAAGAATACAATGGAACTTTATGCGATTTTGTTAGCACTTGGTCTTGACCCTGAAGAAAGTATTGTATTCATTCAAAGTCATGTGCCACAACACGCACAACTTGCATGGCTCTTAAATTGTTGCACTCAGTTTGGCGAGGCAGCAAGAATGACACAGTTTAAGGACAAAAGCGAAAAACATCCTGAAAATGTAAATGTAGGTCTTTTCACATACCCAATTCTTATGGCTGCGGATATTCTTTTGTATCAGGCAGATTATGTGCCGATTGGTGCAGACCAAAAACAACATCTTGAAATTGCTCGCGATATTGCAGAGCGTTTTAACACTGTTTATGGCAATACATTTACTCTTCCTGAGCCATTTATCGGTAAAATTGGCGCAAGAGTTATGTCTCTTCAGGACCCAACTGCAAAAATGAGTAAATCTGATACAAATCCAAAAGGCTATATCTCAATGCTTGACGATGACAATGTAATTGTTAAGAAAATCAAGAGCGCAGTTACTGATAGCGAAGCAAAGGTAAGATATGCCGACGGAAAAGATGGTATCAACAACCTTATGGGTATTTACTCTTGCTGCACAGGTCTTTCTTATGAGCAGATTGAGAAAGATTTTGACGGCAAGGGCTACGGCGATTTCAAATCTGCAGTAGCAGAAGCAGTTGTTGAAGAACTTCGTCCATTCAAAGCAGAGTTTAATCGTCTTATCAACGATAAAGCATACCTTAACGAGTGTGCAAAAAATGGCGCAGAAAAGGCAAGTCGTTTCGCACAGAGAACACTCAATAAGGCAATGAAGAAATCAGGATTATACCAATTATAATCAAAATGAAATAAGGTGAATAGTGATGAAAAACAAAAAGTTTATCGGAGATAGTTTGTTTTATACTTATTTTAAGAAACACTATTGCCCTCATTGCCAAAAGAAATTGAAAATCAAAAAAGTGAGTAAGGTCGTAAACTCAAAATCTCCTGAAGCAGAAGAATATGATTTTTCGTTAGGAGATACCTTTTTGGTAGGCAATGTTGAATTTTATTATCACACTTTTTATTGTCCAACTTGTAACACTCAATATTCAGTTAAACAAATGAAAAAACTTGAAAAATAATTCGTAAGGGAACGGCTTTTGTCGTTCCCTTTCTTTGCTAAATTTGAGTTTGTCGAACTCTTTGCCCCCCTTCCGTCAAAACTTCGTTTTGCCACCTTCCCCTCGTAGGGGGAAGGCGAAAATTGGGCTCCCCCCTTGAGGGGGAGCTGTCGCGAAGCGACTGAGGGGGGAATTACGAATTCCGAATTACGCATTACGAATTGAATTCGACAAACTCCAATTTGCAGAACTCCTTTTATTTATATATTTTTTCAAATTTTATGTTGACATCATCGCTTTACTGTGCTAAAATATCTCACAATCAGCAAACAGAGGTAATATTTATGAAAACTCTTAATTTCGCAGCTGAATATTTTTACTTTAGCTTTTTCTTTAACAAGAAAGGGTTTAGTTTCACTGCGGAAAAATAAAGATTGCTGAAATTATAGTAATTTTATTCCCACAGTGAAACGCTGTGGGATTTTTTATTTGATTCTTTTTCCGTTATACTTCCTTGCTCTCAACTTGCAGTATCTACATACAGCGACCTTTCGGCAAGATTGTCTAACGAAAAAATAATTCAAATAAGTTTTAAGGTATAAAGGAGTAAGAAAAATGGTAGTAATTCTTAAAAATGAGGTTGACCCTAAAAAGGTCGAAAATTTAACTAACTGGTTACACGAGCAAAAACTTGTAATCAATGAGGTTGTTGGTGAATACCAGACAATTCTCGGTCTTATCGGCGATACAAGTCGCGTTGACATTGACTTGATTCAAAGTCTTGACATTGTTGAAGATGTTAGACGAATTTCAGAGCCTTACAAATGTGCAAACAGAAAATTCCATCCTGACGACACAGTTATTGATGTTGAGGGTTATAAAATCGGTGGAGGCAACTTCCAGTTCTTCGCAGGTCCTTGCTCAATTGAAAGTAGAGAACAGATTTTAAGCATCGCAAAAGATGTTAAAGCAGCAGGCGCTAATTTCCTTCGTGGTGGTGCTTTCAAACCTCGTACATCACCTTATGCATTCCAAGGTATGCGTGGCGAAGGTCTTGAATTAATGCTTGAAGCAAAAAAAGAAACAGGTATGCCAATCGTAACTGAAATTATGGACGCATCTCATATTCCACTTTTCGAAAATGTTGATGTTATTCAGGTTGGCGCTCGTAATATGCAGAACTTTGAACTTTTAAAAGAGCTTGGACATCTTAATAAGCCTGTTTTCTTAAAGCGTGGTCTTTCAAGCACATTCCAAGAATTACTTATGAGTGCTGAATACATTATGGCAGGTGGCAACGAAAAAGTTATCCTTTGTGAGCGCGGTATTCGTACATTTGAAACTGCTACAAGAAATACTCTTGATTTGTCAGCAGTTCCAATGCTTAAAGAAAAATCTCACTTGCCGGTTGTTATTGACCCATCACACGCATCAGGTATTGCCAGATTTGTAAAACCTATGTCATTGGCTGCTGCTGCTTGTGGTGCAGACGGTCTTATGATTGAAGTACACAACGACCCTGCAAAAGCACTTTGCGACGGTCCTCAGGCACTTACTCCACCACAGTTCACAGATGTTGTAAATTGTGTGAATAAAGTTTTAGAAGCAGTAAAATAAGGTGATTAAATGAAAGTCGGAATTATCGGATTAGGTCTTATGGGTGGCTCACTTGCAAAGGCAATTTCTTATGGCACAGAGCATACAGTTTGGGGCACAAACAGAAGCCGAGAAGCAATTCAAAAAGCACTTTTTGTAGGTGCAATCCAGAAAGAGCTTACAAAAGAAGATTTGAAAGAGTGCGATTTGGTAATTGTTTCTCTCTACCCTGAGGCTACTATTGACTATATAAAGGAAAACGCAAAACTGTTCAAAAAAAGCGCAATCGTTATGGATATAAGCGGTGTTAAGCGCTATGTTTGTGATGCCCTTTATGATACTGCAAAAGAAAACGGCTTTGTGTTTATCGGTGCGCACCCAATGGCAGGGTTGCATTTGTCTGGATTTGAGCACTCGACGGCTAAAATCTTCAACAATTCTTCAATGATTCTTACTCCTTATGAAGATACGCCGTGGGGATACATCAATACTGTTAAAGAATTATTCCTTAAAATTGGGTTTACAAATATTCAAATGTCAACTCCGGATGAACACGATAAAATTATTGCTTTTACTTCTCAACTTGCTCATGTGGTTTCAAATGCTTATGTTAAAAGCCCTAATGCTCTTATTCATAAGGGGTTTTCGGCAGGCAGTTACAAGGATTTAACAAGGGTTGCATATCTTAATGAAAATATGTGGTCAGAATTATTTTTAGAAAACCGCGATAATCTTATAAATGAAATTGACTCCATAGTAAATAATTTGGTACAATATAAAGAAGCAATGGAAAATAATGACCGCGAGAAGTTAGCAGAACTTTTACGCGACGGTAAAATATTAAAAGAACAGATTGACGGGTGAAAGTATGGAAACAGTTAAAGTAACTGCATCAAAAGAATATATTGTGCATATCGGTACAGGTTTTCTTGATACAATAGGCGAGAAAATCAGCGAAATTAAACGCCTTTGCCGAGTGGTACTTGTGTCAGACGATACAGTTTATTCGCTTTACGGCGAAAGAGTAAAGAAAAGTTTGACTGAAGCAGGTTTTTCAGTTTGTGAATTTGTATTCCCACACGGAGAAGATGCAAAATCTCTTGAAAACTTTGGCAAGATGCAAGAGTTCTGTGCCGAAAACAGTATTACAAGAACTGACCTTTTTGTAGCCCTTGGTGGTGGCGTAACAGGAGATTTAACAGGTTTTGTAGCAAGTACATATCTTCGTGGTGTTGACTTTGTGCAAATTCCTACAACTGTACTTTCAATGGTTGACTCATCTGTTGGTGGTAAAACGGCAATCAATCTTAATGCAGGCAAAAATCTTTGTGGTGCATTTTATCAACCAATTGCAGTTTATGCCGATTGCGAAACACTTAACACCTTACCTGAAGAAACATTTAATGAGGGCTGTGCCGAAATCATTAAATACGGTATGATTTTAGACGGCGAATTCCTTACATATTTAACTAATAATAGTATAAAAGAAAATATAGAATACGTAATTAAACGCTGTGTTGAGATTAAGCGTGATGTTGTTGACCGCGACGAGTTTGAAAAAGGCGAAAGAAAACTTCTCAATTTCGGTCATACCATCGGTCACGCTATTGAAAAGTGCAGTAATCTTACTATTTCTCACGGTAACGCAGTTGCAATCGGTATGGTTATTGCAACAAAAGGCGCTTATGAAATTGGTATGTCCGACGAAGATTATAGTGATGTACTCTTACCGATTCTTAAAGCAAACAACTTGCCAACTACTTGCGATTTTTCGGCAGAAGAACTTTATAAGGCATCACTTTCAGATAAAAAGAGAAGTCTTGACACAATGGCACTTATAGTCCCTGAAGAATACGGACTTTGCAAAATTATGAAACTTCCTGTTGAGGATTTATTGAATTTTATTGAAAAAGGTATGAATTAAATGGAAATGAGATGCACTCCGTCCAAACTTTCAGGACGAATCAATGCAATTTCATCAAAATCAGATGCACATAGGCTTTTAATCTGTGCAGCACTATCTGATAAACCTACAAAAATCAATTGTAATTGTTTGTCAAAAGATATTGTTGCAACTGCAGAATGTCTTAAAAGTATGGGTGCTGATATTACTGTGGGTAACGGTGCAATTACTGTTACCCCACAACCATTTAATAGAAAATCTACTCTTAATTGTATAGAAAGTGGCTCAACTTTAAGATTTTTATTGCCCGTTGTTTCTGCATTGGGTGTTGATGCCACATTCAAAGGTCAGGGCAGATTGCCGGAAAGACCGATTTCTCCACTAAAAGAAGAAATGGAGAAAAAAGGCATTACATTTCATACGGGTAGTGAATTCCCACTTCATCTTACAGGAAATTTGCAGTCAGGCGAATATGAAATCGCGGGGAATATAAGCTCACAGTTTATTACGGGACTTCTTTTTGCGTTGCCCATTCTTGACGGAGATAGCAAAATCAAACTTATTCCACCTGTTGAGTCAAGGTCATATCTTAACATTACTATTTCAGCACTTAAAAAGTTTGGTATTGAAATAATCGAAGAAGAAAATCTTTACATAATAAAAGGCAATCAACAATATAAATCCCCAACTGAAATTACAGTTGACGGGGACTGGTCAAATGGTGCGT
>CALCBQ010000208.1 GCA_937897215.1 uncultured Clostridia bacterium
AGTTGCTGCATTGCCATCTTCATCTGTGTAAGGATAAGCTTCTGTTGTCTTATGGCTGTTTACGAAGCTTGCAGCAATCCATTCACCATACAACTGGTCCTGAGCATTTGCAACAGCTGCTTCGAATGTTGCCCATGCTTCTGCTGTTGTGTCATAGTTGTCAGGATTTACTGCCAAAGCATCTTGGAGCTTAGCTTCAAGGTCATATGAGTTATAAACTGTAACGTAAGGTGTGATTGTTGCGATGTCTGCACCTGTACAATCCATGTTACCAGCTGTCTTGTTGTTAGCGTTAGCTGTTACGTCAAGCATAATGCTTGAACCATATGAATAGAAGTCATCTGTATAATCAGTACGCGCTGCACTGTCTTCAACAACCCAAAGAGCCTGGTCAGGTGAAGTTGTGTTCTGTGCTACATCCCACTGAGGAGTTACGTTTACAACGTGTGTAGCATTATCCCACTTGAACCAGAGGTCCTGAAGCTGAGCGTTAGTCATTGCTGTACCGTTATAAGTCATTGGTGTGTTTGCTGTCAAATCTGCCTGAGTTGTGCCACCATCTTCAGTAACAACTGTGATTGTGCCATCGTCATTCTTTGTGTAATAACCATATCCGTTAACATAGAAGTTTGAATATGAGTGTCTTGGGTCTGCTGGTGGGTTAGCATTTGCGCCCTTACTGTCAACATATTCTCTTGAAAGGTCTGTGATATTAAATGTTGGAGTTGCAGCCTTTGTGAGCTGTTCCTTTTCATTAATATAGATGTTCTTCCAGTTGAACTTCCAGTGACCGTCAAGGTGAACTACGTAACCGTTGTCCTTATTACAGTCAGAATCTTTTGATGATTTCCAAGCACCATTATCGTTGAAAGAAACTTCAACGGTATTGTATGAAAGTGCGTCGTTCTTCTTAGCTGAAACTGTGAATGAACGTTTGTCTGTAATAAGGTCAGACTGTGAACCGTCCGGATAGTTTACATAGTAGTTTGTTTCAAGTGTCCAAGTTTCAATCTTTTCTGTAACACCTGAGAATGCAACTGCACCGTCAGCTCTTTCGTTAGCGCCAACAACTGCGTTACCGTAGTTTGTGTAACCCTTCTGGTTACCGTTTGCGTCAACAACTCTTGCATCAACGAATGTCATTGAATAAACACCGTCTTTGCCTGATGTAAGGCCAGCGATAGCGCCATCACTTGTTCTATAACGACCGTTGTTGAAGTATGTTCTAACACCGTTTGTCAACATTGTGAATGAGTATTCAAGTGTGAAGCTTTCAGCACCTGTGTAAGCTGCCTGAACGCCGGTAACCTGAACACCGGTATTTTTAAGTGATGACTCATAGCCCATAAGCATTGCGATGAATGTGAGAGCGTCGTTGAGCCAGATACCTCTTACGTTAGGTGAAGTTAAGCACTTAACAAAGTATTCTGCCAAGTCACTGATGTTTGTTCTTACACCGTATTTACCAATCAATGTTGTAAGAGGCTTAGCATTTGCAGCTGCATTGTCCATGAGGTTCTTCAATGAAGACCACTCATCTGCTTTTTCCATGCCGAGACCACCGAAGAGCTCAACAAGGAGAGTTGCAAGTGCTTCCATAATGTCCATTTCAGCAGCAGATGTGCCACCTGACTGTCTTAAGAGACCTGTAGCAACGAGTGAGAAGTCACCGTTAAGGATTTCTCTGATATCTGAGTAAACGTGCTCAAGGTTAAGAGCATAACCGTCAACGTCAGCACCAAGAATTCTTGCCACTGATGGGAAGAGTGTGCTGAATACAGCAGAGAGCTTAAGGAGAGGCTCGTTGTTGTCGGGTGTCATTGCTGTTGTGAACTTGTTATAAACATTTGTCTTAAGGTTAGGCAACCAAGTTGCGATAACCCAGTCAATAATATCATCAAGAATTTCTTTCCAAGTATAGTCTGCACCAATCTTGAAAGAATTTACAGATGTGCCGTTGCTGCCATTTGTTGCTGTACCGTAACCGATAAGGTTCTGGAGATAGTATGCACCGATTGATGTACCCATATTAAGAAGGATATCAAGGAATGCATCTTCCTTAGCTGAACCTGAAAGAGCTACTGCTTCAGCAATCTTTGCATCCCAACCTGCGCCGAGGTGAGGAACGATTTCAGCTGTGAATTCTCTTACTGCATAAACTGCAACTTCTTCAACAGATGTTACTGTTGCAGGAAGAACAAGCTGAGGCATAAGCATATCAAGAAGCTCGCCGGCAATTAAAACAAGTGCCTGCTCAAGAGTGTAGCTATCGAAATCTGCAGGAAGCTCATAGTGCTCGCCCCAAATTTCAGCCTTAGCGTTCTTGATAACAACCTTCATAAGAGCAACTAAGTTGTCTCTGAGAGTGTTAGCAGCAGTACCTGCTGTCCACTGGAGTGAAGGCATAGCTGCCTTAAGGATTGTACCAACGATATCGTTGATGTGAAGAAGGATTGATTTACCTGCTTCAAGACCTGCTGCAGAAGCGATTGTACCCCACATTGGAGCCTGATATTCCCAGTCGATAAGGTCAAACAATGCATTTACGTTTGCACCGTTTTCACCAAGTTCAACATGGTAATACTGATAGCTGCCGCCCCATTCTACTACATAGTAGAGAGAGTCAGAAGTCTTGTCACCAATCTTCTTGCCTTCAAGGTCGATGTACATGAAGTTAACATTACCAGCAGCACCCTGCTTTGCTGCGAAAGCATCGCGAAGAGCTGCCTTGTCGCCGTCAGCATTCTTTTCGATATCCTTGTATGCATCCATTTCAGCTTTCAATGTAGCTTTTGTTTCTTCGTCAACGTTACCGTTGTTGAAAGCACCACAGAACTGCATAAGAGTTGCACGAAGCTGACCGTCAAGGTTATGACCTGCGAATGTATCATATGCCCATGGAATAGCCTTTTCAAGCATTGTGTAAAGGTCGTCACCGCTTGAGAGGTTGAGGATTTCTCTCAACTCTGTTGCAGCTGCACCCTTAACGAGAGCTGAGCTGTCTTTCCACTGGCTGATGTAATTCTTGTCGCCTTCTGTACCATCTTCATTAGTAACCTCAGAAGTTTCTGTGAATGTCCATTCACCAGAAGAATTCTGTGTACCATAGATGTAGTAGTAACCTGTTTCAGCTTCCTGATGAATCATTGCTGCTGTTGCGCCGAATGCTTCAGGATTTACGATGATAGCGTTACGTGTTGGGTCAGTAGTTGGCTCTGTGTTGTTGGGCTCTGTGAGGAGCTTGTAGAGAATGTTCTGAACTAATACGTCGAAATCATAGTCAGCATTTCTCTCATCGATAGTAAGGTCATCCCAAGGAGTTGAGTTGGGATATTTAGTGTCACTACCGATACCGTTTGTCAATTTACGACCGCCGAGACCGTAGATAAGACCACCAAGAAGTGAAGGAAGGTCGCCGATGATTTTTTCAACTGCTGATAAGTCACCAACAGCACTACCAAGAACACCTAAATTGATTGAACCGGTATCAAGAATGTTTGCTGCGAGCTCATCCATATTTGCGTATAAGAACTCAAGCAATTCAGCAAGAATTAACTGTGCACCGTTTGTGTCATTGAGACCTACGTTAGTAATAGTGCTAAGGTCTAATTCTTCAATAAGACCTAAGTCTAACGCCCAGCTAGTACCACTAATCCAACCCTTCAAATCAAGGATTGTATCGATGACAGCGTCCATGGTTCTGAAGTCAACTGTACCGATGACTGGAACTTCTGTGTAGATAGATATACTACCAAGCAAGTCGTTAACCATATCAACGAGAATTGATGCACGCTGCTCAACGGTGTAAAGATATGCACGAGGATTATCGTTACTATCGTAATAGTAAGCGTCTGGGTCCTCGTAAGCCTGATAAGCGCTGCCGACAATTGAGAAACATGATAATGCCATAACAACAGCCAAAAGAACGCTTAACAGTTTTTTGAACTTTTTCATATAATTTTTCCTCCTATTAGGATTTTGCATACATTATATATGCAATTAATAGTCTTCACGATAATTGTTTTACATCGCCACCGCGAAGCATA
>CALCBQ010000209.1 GCA_937897215.1 uncultured Clostridia bacterium
CAGGCAGTGCCGAGGGCGCAGTTGATGCGGCAAATATCTTAAATCCATCACTTGCCCGTGGGGAGTTGCAACTTATCGGTGCTACAACTATTGACGAATACCGTAAAAACATTGAAAAAGACGCTGCCCTTGAGCGCCGTTTTCAGCCGGTAACAGTCAACGAGCCAAGTATTGAGGATGCAATTGAAATCCTTAAAGGTATTCGCGATAAGTACGAAGCACATCACAAAGTTAAAATTACTGATGATGCAATTGTGAGCGCCGTTAATCTTTCTGCAAGGTATATTGGCGACCGCTTTTTGCCTGATAAAGCAATTGACTTAATTGACGAGGCATCTTCAAAGGTGCGACTTGACAGTGCCGTGCCACCGCCTGAAATCAAAGAAATGGAAAAGCGACTTCAGAGCATTTCAGCCGAAAAAGAAATGGCAGTAAGTCAACAGAATTTCGAGCGGGCCGCATCACTTCGCGACGAAGAAAAAGAACTTACACAAAAATACAATACAGAAAAAGCAAAGTGGCAGTCAGACGACTCAACTCGCGAAAAACAGGTAACAGAAACTGAAATTGCACAGATTGTGTCCGAATGGACAGGTGTGCCAATTACGCAGATGACTGAGGAAGAAAGTGAACGACTTCTTCGTATGGAAGATGAACTTCACACTCGCATTGTAGGTCAGGAAAAAGCAGTAAAAGCGGTGGCAAAAGCAATCCGCCGTGGTCGTGCAGGGCTTAAAGACCCGAAAAGACCAATTGGCACATTCCTTTTCTGTGGACCTACAGGTGTTGGTAAAACCGAGCTTACAAAAGCGCTGGCAAATGCAATGTTTGGCGATGACAATGCTATGATTCGCCTTGATATGAGTGAGTTTATGGAAAAACACACTGTGTCAAAGCTTATCGGCTCGCCACCTGGTTATGTGGGATTCGATGAGGGCGGTCAACTTACTGAAAAAGTACGCAGAAAGCCATATTCTGTAATCCTTTTTGACGAGATTGAAAAGGCTCATCCTGATGTTTTCAACGCACTTTTGCAAATCCTTGACGACGGTATTTTAACCGATTCCCAAGGCAGACGAGTTGATTTCAAAAACTGTGTAATCATAATGACATCTAATGTGGGCGCTCGTCTTATAAATGAGGAAAAAGCAACTTTTGGTTTTGTAGCCAATTCAGATGACCGTACAGACGAGAAAATCAAAGAAGCAGTTATGGGCGAACTTAAAAACACATTCCGCCCTGAATTCTTAAACAGAATTGATGATATAATCGTGTTTAACAGGCTTACTGAAGATGATATAAGAAATATTGCTAAAAACCTCTTAAAAGACCTTCAAAAGCGAATGAATAGCATTGAAATCTCAATGACATTTCAAGATAGCGTAATCGATTTCGTTGCAAAAGCGGGTTATGACAAAATCTATGGTGCAAGACCGTTAAAGCGTACAATACAAAGCAAAATTGAAGATGTACTCTCTGAAAAAATCCTTGAAAAATCCATTGAAAAGGGTAAAACATACACTTGCAGTTGCGATGAAAACGGTAATCTTATAATAGAGCAATAATAGACCAACAAAAATACAAAACCGATTGAGGAATTTCTCCCCAATCGGTCTTTTTTATGCCGAAACGGTGTTGTTAAAAATAAAGTGTGTGCGAAGAATTATTGCTTCGCAGTTACTGTCATAATCTGTGTTGTAGCATACAGATTTTGAAATGTTGTGTTTTTTTGTAAACAAAAGATATGTTGCAATTCTGTCAAAAATCTTGTGCCCTGCACTTCCACCCATAGAATATGGTAAATAAATATCGGCGCTTAAGGTTGTGTTCATTTCTCGTTTGTCGGTTACTTTAATTTCGCCTGTTTCAAGAGTTTCCTGAAGTTTTTCGCCGATTTCACAGCCCTTAACTGAAATTGCCACAATAGGCTTGTTTATGGGAGTAGGCTTTATTTCGTTTTCGTATGCTACAACAAAAGTAATGTCGCTGAACTGAGTGTCAACTGACAATGCAGACACAATGGTTTCGGCAAGTGTTCCGTTTGTTGTCATATTACGCCTCCGTTACCTGTCTTATAACCGCCCATATATAGATTACAGAGTTGTTGACTATAATTTTTTCGGCGCGGTCAATGGTGTATTTTTTATTATCTTTATCGTGGATTCTGTAAGTGTTGTCAAGTTTAGTAAGGTCGTGTGTGCCGGGACCGATATATAAATAAACATTGTTTTTATTTATGCCTAAAGGCGTGTAACTTCCTTGTTGATACAATTTATTTTTGTATCGCAATGGTTGAAGAAATGCCTTAAATAAAGGCGAAACCCAACCATCTTGTCCTGAAAGATACACAGAATTTCCATAAGCGTTAAGCATTTTGTCAATGTTCATATTTCCACCGCCTTGAATACAAAATCCACGTCAGTTAAGTATTCAGATGCCTGAATTAATGCTTCGTCGCGGAATTTTACCGCACTTTCAAGGATTGCCGAATCACTTTTGCTGATTGTAACATCGCCTGCTTTAAATGATGTAAAGTTTTCGCCACCGCCACATTGTAAAAGCGTGTAGGTGTAGAGTGCAATACCTGCACAAGCGTTGATTACTGCGGGCTCGTCTTCAAATTTCACATCTCTAAGACGCTTTGAAATTCGAACACTTGCAGAAAGGCAAAAGGGCATTGCTTTTTTACATTCCTCCGCCGATAATACACCTGTATCTTCAAGCATTTGTGAAACTGACCAGACATTAATCATTTAAATCACCTTACACATTCATAACTTTTGAAGCGTCTGCAAAGATTTTAGCAAAGCCGGAAATCTGTGTAATTGCTGCACGCTCAAGCTGACGGTCAATGAGCTTGTCAAAGTCAGTCATAACACCGCCTGCAGTAACCATTTCAAGAGCACAGTTTTTGTCAAGACCGATAAGAGTAGAACTCAAATCGTTTGACTTGATAAGTTTTGCACCGAGTGGTGTAATCATTGTGCCTTTGCCGTGGAAGTTAAGACCTGCAGGTGCATCACGGAATTCAGGCATTGTAAGAAGTTTTGCAGTAACATCAGGAGATGCAATAAGAGTATTCATTTCATAAGGAGAGAATGAATTCCAGAGTGTAATTAAGTCTTCATAAGTGAGAGTGCCGTCAGTTGCAGGTGAAATTTCACTTGCAGGGTTATTGTTGCCATCGCCGTTGATAAGCACATTTACTGCATCCTTAAACTGTGTGCGGGCAATGTATGCACCAATCTGACGAAGTGTAACTGTAAAAAGGT
>CALCBQ010000210.1 GCA_937897215.1 uncultured Clostridia bacterium
CGCGAAGCGACTGAGGGGGGAATTACGAATTCCGAATTACGCATTACGAATTGAACTCGACAAACTCAAATTTGATTAACAAAACGATGCTATAAATTACTGATTTTCCCAGCTCCTCTCAATTGACTTTTACCACCAAATATTGTATCATAAATATATACTGAATCTATGGGTGATTGATATGAGAAGAATATCTAAAATTATGGCAATTATATCTGCCTTTATAATACTTGTTTCAATGTTTGTGTTTTCTGCAAATGCAGCAAGCGTTAATTATATCGCTTCAAGTGTAAGCGGAGCTAAAGGGGAGACAGTAACGGTTAGCGTTAAAATTTCTTCAAGTGTTCAAATTTGGGGCGCTAATGTTATGCTTGGGTACAATTCTTCTGAACTTCAATATGTTAGTAGCTCAAAAGGTAATGCCGTTTCAAGCGGTAGTCTTAATAATACCGGCTCATCAGTTAATTTTTCCGGTATGTTCAGTGCTAAAAGCGGAACAGTATTTACCGTGAAATTTAAAATTCTTAAAAGTTCAGGTTCGTCAACACTTACCCTTACAAGTACAGAAAATATTGACTCTGACGCTAAAACGTATGCTTGTTCAACAAAAAACGGCACAGTAACAGTTTCTAATCCTGTTACAGGCATTTCACTTAACAAAACAAGTGTAACTCTTAAAAAAGGCGAAACATCAAAACTTGTTGCAACTGTAACTCCAAGTAATGCAACAAATAAAACAGTTACATATTCAACAAGTGATAAATATGTAGCTAAGGTTTCAAGTGATGGTACAATTACCGCAGTAGGTGGCGGTACTGCAACGATTACCGCAAAAGCAGGTACAAAAACTGCAACTTGTAAAGTAACAGTAAATGTAGCACAAACAGGGATTGCTCTTTCAGGTAATTCTTCAAAAACTGTGGCTCAAGGCTCAACATTAAAACTTAAAGTCGCAAAAGTGCCCGCGGATGCTACTGATAGTTTTTCAACAAGTTGGAAATCTGCCGATACAACAATTGCAACAGTTTCTTCAAATGGTACTGTAACAGGTGTCGCTCTTGGTACAACTACAATTACTGCAACACAGAATGGTTGGACAGTTACATATAAAATCACAGTTACAGAAAAGACAACAGAAAGTGAGACTCAAGAATCATCAACAGATGAAAGCACAACAGAGTCAACTACTGAAAGCACAACAGAGTCAACAACCTTACCTACAACAACAGAACCTGTAACAGAGCCACAAGATAAAGTGAATTTCTTCCAGAGTATATGGGCAGAAATCAATGATGAAAATAATAAAGTAACAAAGCTTTATCACTACGCAGTTGTGATTATGGCATCAGTTATTGTTGGCGCAATTGCATCAGCAGTAACATATCTTCTGATTGCATCAATACTTCTTGGAATTGCACTTTAATTGGAGAAAAATATGAAAGCAGGTTTAATTACCAGAGAATATGTAAATACTTTTATTAAGGAAAGGCCAAAGGAAATACATAAAGGCCAGTGTGGAAGAGTTCTGATTATTGCCGGATCATATGGGATGGCTGGTGCGGCAGTGCTCGCTGCCAGAGGTGCATTGAAATCAGGAGCAGGTCTTGTTAAAATAGCAGCCCCTGATGAGTTGTTCCACATTTTGCAGACAGCTGTACCGCAGGCTACATGTATGAGTATTTCTGAAGGCTTTACCAGACGGTCATTAAAGGATTACGGAGCAATAGCAATTGGACCGGGAATAGGAGTTGATGAAAAAAATTACCTGCTGATTGAAACAATACTTAATAACTTTGAAGGACCTGTTGTAATTGACGCAGACGGTATTAACTGCTTATGTAAATATGGAAAAAGAACACAGGTCATCAAAAACAGCATATGTTCTGTAGTGCTGACACCGCATCCTGGTGAAGGAAATAGATTGCTGGAAAGTCTGGGT
>CALCBQ010000211.1 GCA_937897215.1 uncultured Clostridia bacterium
CTGGAATCCGTTACAGATACCCAACGCCAGACCATCTCTTTCATTGAGCAGTTTCATTACCGCTTCTTTTATCTTTGCATTCTGGAATGCAGTAGCAAAGAATTTAGCAGATCCATCCGGTTCATCTCCGGCAGAGAATCCACCTGGGAACATAATAATCTGTGCCTGATTGATCGCATCCTCAAAGATATTTACAGAATCACGAATATCTTCTGCTGTCAGATTCTTAAATACTCTCGTGATAACATCAGCACCAGCACGTTCAAAGGCCTTTGCACTATCATATTCACAGTTTGTTCCTGGGAATACAGGGATTAAAATCTTAGGTTTTGCCACACCGATCTTAGGTGCAACTGCTTTTGCAGGTTCTGCTGTGATAACAGGAACTTCGCCTGCAGATTTTGTTCTATTTGGATATACTTTTTCAAGTACGCCTTCGTTAAGGGCAAGTAATTCTTCGATGGATGCACTGTCATCACCGATTGTGATAACAGGAGCTTCTGTTGTAGTACCAAGAAGAAGAGCGCCGTCTACATCTTCTGTTAACTCTGCAACGATACCGGCTGGAATTAAAACATCCCATAATACATCTGTACCGGCTGCTTCGAAACCGATGTTGTTACCGAAAGACATGTTCATGATTGCTTCTGCAATGCCGTTTTCCACCGCCCATGCTGCTTTTACTTTACCGGCCATGTGAAGTTCATGGAATCTTTCCCATACTGCTTTCTTTTCTTCTGCTGTATTTCCTGCAAATAAGTATACAGGATGTCCTGCTTCTTTGAATTCAGGAGATAATACTTCCTCTGTCTTTAATGGAGCGATAGCGAAGGAAATGAGGGTTGGAGGTACATCCATATCAAGGAAGGATCCGGACATAGAGTCTTTTCCACCGATTGCTGCTGCGCCAAGTTCGAGCTGAGCATCTAAACCGCCAAGTAATGCGGAGAATGGTTTACCCCAGCGCTGTGGTTCTTGACGGAGTTTCTCGAAGAATTCCTGGAATGTTAAATATGCTTTTTTATAGTCTGCACCTACGGCAACTAATTTTGCCATAGATGTGTATACTGCGTTGTAAGATCCCATATATGGGTCTAATGTTGTCTGGTCTGGGTCAAATCCCCATGCCATAACACTTGCCTGATCTGTTTCCTGACCTGGAAGTACAGGGAATACTGCTGCCATAGCCTGAGCAGGAGTACGCTGTGTCTTGCCGCCGAATGGCATTAAGATGGATCCTGCACCGATTGTTCCGTCGAAACGTTCTGTAAGACCACGACGGGATGCGGATTTTAAGCTTGCTGCCATTTCACGTAAGGAACCAATCTGAGTTTTTGCAAATGGAGTACGGTCTTTTTCTGTTACTTCTACTTCGGAGTGTTTTACTGCTCCGTTTGTATTTAAGAATTCGCGGCTTAAGTTTGCAATTGTTACGCCGTTCCATTCCATTACCATGCGGGCTTCTTCTGTTACAACAGCTACACGGTATGCTTCTAAGTTTTCTTTTTCTGCTGCAGCGATGAATGCATCTACGTCTTTTTCTTCTACGACTACTGCCATACGTTCCTGAGATTCGGAAATAGCGATTTCTGTTCCATCAAGGCCATCGTATTTCTTACGTACTGCATCTAAGTTGATCTTAAGACCATCTGCAAGTTCACCGATTGCTACGGATACACCGCCTGCACCAAAGTCGTTACAACGTTTGATGAGACGTGTTACCTCTGCATCGCGGAATAATCTCTGAATCTTACGTTCTTCAGGAGCGTTACCTTTCTGAACTTCGGATGCCATCGTTGCTAAAGATTTCATGTTGTGGCTCTTAGAAGAACCTGTCGCACCACCGATACCGTCACGTCCTGTACGTCCACCTAATAATACGATAACATCGCCTGGTTCCGGGCGTTCACGTCGAACATTATATGCAGGAGCTGCAGCTACTACAACACCACATTCCATACGTTTTGCAATATATCCGTCATGGTAAACTTCAGAAACAAGGCCTGTTGCGAGACCAATCTGGTTACCATAAGAAGAATAACCTGCTGCAGCAGTCTGACAGATTTTACGCTGTGGAAGTTTACCTTCTAATGTTTCAGCAATAGTCTTTCTTGGGTCGCCTGCACCAGTTACACGCATTGCCTGATGAACATAAGCACGACCTGAAAGAGGGTCTCTGATACAACCACCAATACATGTAGCAGCGCCACCAAAAGGCTCAATTTCTGTAGGATGGTTATGAGTTTCGTTTTTGAACATAAGAAGCCAATCCTGGTCTTCGCCATTTACAGTTGCTGTAACATGAATTGAGCAAGCATTGATTTCTTCACTTTCATCAAGTTCAGGAAGAAGTCCACGTTTCTTAAGTGTTTTTGTGCCGATAGTAGCAATATCCATCAATGTCTGTGGACGAGCCGCTGCTTTTTCTTCGCCGTAAACTTCTACCCTTGCAGCAAGGTAACGGTCATAAGCTTCTTGTACTGCAGGGTCGTCAATACGAACATTATCAAGATGTGTAGAGAAAGTTGTATGACGACAATGGTCAGACCAATAAGTGTCAACAACACGGATTTCTGTAATAGTTGGGTCTCTGTGTTCAGTATCTCTAAAATATGCTTGTAAGAATTTAAGGTCATCAAGGTCCATTGCAAGTCCTTTTTCATCAAGGAGATTTGCAAGTGCTGACTCATCCATACCGATGAAGCCTTCAACAGTAGCAACTGTCTCAGGTGCAGCATATTTAGCTGAAAGTGTTTCAGGCAACTCAAGAGATGCCTCACGACTTTCAACTGCATTGATTACGTGATTTTTGAATGCTTTAATATCAGTATCTGACAAATCGCCATAAAGTGCATAAACTTTTGCAGTACGAATAAGAGGACGGTCGCCCTGAGAGATAATCTGAATACACTGAGCTGCAGAGTCTGCTCTTTGGTCGAACTGTCCCGGAAGAGCCTCTACTGCAAAAACATAAGCATCAGGGATTTCTACACTGCCTGATACATTATCAAGCTGTGGCTCTGAAAAAACTGTTTTTACAGCATAATCGAATAATTCTTCTGTAATGTTTTCTGCATCATAGCGATTGAAAAGACGAATATCCTCTATATTCTCAATGCCAAGCAAGTGTTTTGCTTCATTAAGAAGACCTTTTGCTTCATTATCTAAGCCAGGCTTCTTTTCAACAAATATACGATAAACCATTTAGTATTTTCCTCCATTATCACTTAGTTAGAAGCTAAAAGTGCACGCTTACCAATATCACTTCTGCGATATGCACCCTCAAACTTCACACCATCGGACAAACGATATGCTTCTTTAATTGCTTCTGCAAGAGAATCTGCAACAGCTGTTGTGCCTGTAACACGACCACCTGAAGTAACGAGCTTGCCATTTTCAAGTTTTGCGCCAGCTACATATGTAGCTGCGAGTGCTTCTTCTGTAAATGTCATTTCAAAACCTTTTTTGTAAGATGTTGGATAACCATTTGAAGCTAAAATAACACAGCAAGCATGCTTATCAGCAAATTTAACTTCTGTTTCAGCCAAAGTTCCATTAGTTGTTGCTTGCATTATATCAAGCAAATCACTTTCAAGAAGCGGAAGAACAACTTGTGTTTCAGGGTCGCCAAAACGACAGTTGTATTCAATCACTTTTGGTCCGTTAGGTGTAAGCATAAGACCGAAGTAAAGACAGCCTTTAAAAGTTCTACCTTCTGCATTCATTGCATTGATTGTAGGAAGGAAAATAGTTTCCATACACTCATCAGCTACTGATTTTGTGTAATATGGATTTGGAGCTATTGTACCCATACCACCAGTATTAAGACCTGTATCATTATCACCGATACGTTTGTGGTCCATTGAAGAAACCATAGGTTTTACAACCTTACCGTCAGTAAAAGCAAGAACTGATACTTCAGGACCTGTAAGAAATTCTTCAACAACTACACGAGAACCTGATTTACCGAAAATTCCACCTTCCATCATATCACGGACTGCAGTTTTTGCTTCATCACGGGTCTGTGCAATAATAACACCTTTACCAAGCGCAAGACCATCAGCTTTAATAACTGTTGGAATAGGAGCAGTTTCAAGATAATTGAGAGCTGCCTCCATATCCTCAAAAACTTCGTATGCAGCAGTAGGAATATTATACTTTTTCATTAAGTTTTTTGAGAAAACTTTACTACCTTCAATTATAGCAGCGTTTGCTCTTGGTCCAAAGCAAGGAATACCCTTTTCACTGAGTGCGTCAACGCAACCTAAAACCAATGGGTCATCAGGTGCAACAACTGCATAATCAATTTTGTTATCAACTGCAAAAGATACAATCTTGTCAATATCAGTAGCGCCGATTTCTACACAATTAGCATCTGCTGCAATACCACCATTACCAGGTAATGCAAAGATTTCTGAAACTTTTTTATTTTCTTTAATTTTTTTGATGATAGCGTGTTCTCTACCGCCACCACCGACAACCATTATTTTCATAGTCAACCTCAAAATTAGTGGTGGAATAAACGCATTCCTGTAAATGCCATTGCGATTCCATATTTATTACAACAATCAATAACAACGTCATCACGGATTGAACCGCCTGGTTCGGCAATATAAGAAACACCACTTTTGCGTGCTCTTTCAATATTATCGCTGAATGGGAAGAAAGCGTCAGAACCAACTGAAACACCTGTGATTGTGTCAAGATATGCTCTTGCTTCTTCTGCTGTAAGTGGTTCTGGTTGTGTTTTGAAATATTTTTGCCAAATACCGTCAGCACAAACATCTTCTTCGTTCTTGTTGATGTAACCGTCAATAACGTTATCTCTGTCAGGACGACGAATATCATCACGGAAAGGAAGGTTGAGTACTTTTGGATGCTGACGAAGATGCCATGTGTCAGCTTTTGTACCTGCAAGGCGTGTGCAGTGAATTCTAGACTGCTGACCTGCACCAACTCCGATTGCCTGTCCGTCATAAGCGTAACAAACTGAGTTAGACTGTGTATATTTAAGTGTAATAAGCGCAATAATCAAATCGCGTTTTGCTTCTTCAGGGAATTCTTTATTTTCAGTAACCATATTTGAGAGAAGTTCTTCATCGATTCTAAAATTATTTCTACCCTGCTCAAAAGTAATACCGAATACCTGTTTCTTTTCCTGAACTGCAGGAACATAATCAGCATCAATTTTTACGATATTATAGTTACCATTTCTTTTGCCTTTAAGAATTTCAAGTGCCTCTGCTGTATAACCTGGAGCGATAATACCATCAGATACTTCACGAGCAACAAGTTTTGCAGTAGTTGCATCACACTCGTCGCTGAGAGCAATCCAGTCGCCGAATGATGACATTCTGTCAGTACCACGAGCACGAGCATAAGCACAAGCAAGTGGAGATTCATCAAGGTCAGGGATATCGTCAACAAAACAAGCTTTTTTAAGTGAATCAGGGAGTTTTACACCAACTGCAGCAGATGTAGGGCTTACGTGCTTAAATGATGTTGCAGCAGGCATACCGAGAATATCTTTAATTTCCTTTACAAGCTGCCATGAGTTAAATGCATCAAGGAAATTGATAAAACCAGGTCTGCCATTAAGGATTTCAATAGGAAGTTCTGAACCATCTTCCATATAGATTTTTGATGGTTTTTGGTTAGGGTTACAACCGTATTTAAGTTCAAATTCTTTCATTTTCAATCTCCTTATCCTTATACATTCTTGTTTACAATTCTTGTTTCAATTTCATTAGTTTCTAAGTCAATGTATCTTACAAAAAGTGAAACTTTATTGTCTTCATTAAGGTTTTTCCAAATGATATCTGTCATTGTATCAATATCAACATCAGGTAATTCAAGAGTTTTTGGCTCTCCTTCAAAACTTGGAAGTGGATTTCCGTCAGCTTTATAAGTGTGAATAAACTTTGCACGACCATTAAGAGGATTTGTATAAGCGTATGTGTATCTCTGGCATGATGAACCGTCGCCATCAGCAGATTTAAGAATTGACATAGCATAATTCATTTCGCCATTTTCATGATGAATAATACCTGAAATACGAGGTGTATAGTTTGGAGCATCATCTTCAAACTCGCGTGTACGGAGTGCTTGTTCAAAAGTCATCTGTTTATCCATAAGTTCATAAATTGTATCTGTCTGGTCGCCATTTGTAACGATAGTCTTGTTACCAAGAACTCTTACAGGATAATAAATGATAAGATGAGGGTCAGTCATTTTTGACTCATCAAATGCCTTTGTACGCATAGCGTCACCTTCTGCAACAAAAACTCTGTTACGACTGTTAACGCTTCTACCCATGATAAAATACGCTGTAATTGCTTTTTTACCATCTACGCTTTTACCGATGATAATTCCTCTGCCGTGGTAAGCGAGAGAATTAAGTTCGTTTTCAAGTGATTTGATTTCCATTTGAAAAATCCTCCGATTATATAATATTTGTTTTACCGTTTTCTACTATAATTTTGTCATCACAGAAAAGCTGAACTGCTTTGGGGAGTATCTTCCACTCGGCTTGTTCCATAATTCGTTTCTGTAATGTTTCAGGTGTGTCATCATTCATAACATCAACTGCTTTTTGTAAAATAATTGGACCTGCATCACATTCTGCAGTTACAAAGTGAACAGTTGCACCTGATACTTTTACGCCTTTTTTCAAGGCTTCTTCGTGTACGTGTAACCCATAAAAACCTTTTCCACAGAAAGATGGAATAAGAGCTGGATGCACGTTAATCATCTTATTTTTGAAAGCATCACAGACATTTTCATCAAGAATTGTCATAAATCCTGCATAAACAATAAGGTCTGCTTTTTCTTCAATAAGCAAATCTCGCATAGCGCAACTATATGATGCAATATCGTTGTAATCTTTTCTTATAAGTGTTCTTGTTTTAATTCCGTTATTTTGAGCACGGATAAGGGCATAAGCATCGGCTTTCGAAGCAATTACACAAGTAATTTTTCCGTTGCCCAACTCCCCTCTTTTTTCTGCTTCAATAAGTGCTTGAAGATTTGTGCCACCACCAGATACAAGAACTACAATTCTCTTACTCATTATAAAAGCACCTTCTCGTCACCTTCTATAATCTCACCGATTACATAAGCATCAATGCCATTATCTTTAAGAATTGAGAGAGAAAGTTCTACTTCACTAGCAGGAACTACAATACTCATACCAACGCCCATGTTATATGTATTGTACATATCACGTTCAGGAATATTGCCCCACTTTGCGATAACATCAAAGATAGGAAGAACTTTAACAGCAGATTTATCAATTTTTGCACAAAGTCCATCAGGAATAGAACGTGGAATATTTTCGTAAAAGCCACCACCTGTAATATGAGAAATGCCCTTTACGTTTACTTTTTCAAGAAGTGCAAGAACAGGTTTAACATAAATCTTTGTAGGAACAAGTAAAGCTTCTGCAATAGTTTTGCCACATAACTCTTCACGAGGAACATAAAGTTCAGGGTTATTATTATCAATATCAAAAACCTTACGGCATAAGCTGAAGCCGTTTGAGTGAATACCTGTTGATGGAAGCGCGATAACTACATCACCTGCTGCCATCTTGCTGTTATCAATCATTTTTGGCTTATCGACTACACCAACTGCAAAACCTGCAAGGTCATAGTCTTCTTCAGGCATAAGACCAGGATGTTCAGCAGTTTCACCACCAATAAGTGCGCAACCAGACTGAACACAACCATCAGCAACACCACCAACGATTTCTGCAATCTTTTCAGGAACATTTTTACCGCAAGCAATATAATCAAGGAAATATAATGGTTTTGCACCAACACAAATAATATCGTTAACACACATAGCAACTGCATCAATACCGATTGTGTCGTGTTTGTCCATAAGAATAGCAAGTTTAACCTTTGTACCACAGCCATCAGTACCGGAAACTGAAATAGGATGTTCCATTCCTGCAACACAGCTAAGGTCAAAACAGCCACCAAAGCCACCTACATCATCAACAGAACCCTCATTACGAGTTCTTGCAACGTGTTTCTTCATAAGTTCTACTGATTTATAACCAGCAGTAATATCTACGCCTGCAGCTGCATAGCTTGCAGAAAAAGAATTTTTATGTTCCATTTTATTTTCTCCTATTAGTTTTTATTCTTTACCATTCCAACAATAAGTACAAACTCTATCGGCCGGAAGTCCTATGGCTTTAATTATTCCATCAATAGACTGGAATTCAAGAGATGTAAAGTGCAATTTATCACAAATAGCACTTCTTAATTTTTTACCACGTTCAGTAGAAGAATCAATATATTCATCAATATATTTAAAGCCTTCTTCTCCTTCTAACTCAACAATAGTGCTACGAGCAATAAGTTCCATATCAGATGTAGCGCGTGAGAAGTTGAGATATTTACAACCATACATAATTGGTGGGCAAGCTGAACGAATATGTACTTCTTTTGCACCATTTTCATAAAGGAATTCAACTGTTTCGCGAAGTTGAGTACCACGAACAATGCTATCATCAACAAAAAGTAGTTTTTTATCCTGAATTAAATCGTGAACAGGAATTTGCTTCATTTTTGCAACCCTGTTACGTTCTTTCTGATTAGCAGGAGTAAAGCTTCTTGCCCAAGTTGGTGTGTATTTAATGAATGGACGAGCAAACTGAATACCACTTTCATTTGCATAACCAATTGCGTGAGGAGTACCCGAATCAGGAACACCACTTACATAATCAATATCTTGCGCAATACCGTTTTTACGGTCGCATTCAGCCATAATCTTACCATTTTTATATCTCATTACTTCTACATTTACACCTTCATAACAAGATGTTGAATATCCGTAATAAGACCATAAAAACGCACAGATTTTCATTTTTTTACCTGGTTCGCGAAGAACAGTGACTTTTTCTGAAGTTAATTCAACAACTTCGCCAGCACCTAGTTCTTTATAATCTGCATAGCCGAGCTTTTTGTATGCAAAATCTTCAAATGAAACACAATAGCCATCATCACGAGCTCCGATTAAAACAGGAATTCTTCCTAATTTATCGCGAGCCGCAATAATTTTACCACTATCAGTAAGAATTAAAATAGATGCAGTGCCATCAATAAGGCTCTGTGCATATGCAATACCGTCAGCAAAGTTTTCTTTTTGGTTAATAATTGCTGCAACAAGTTCTGTTGAGTTTATACCCTCATTAGTCATAGCGCCGAAATGACCACCATTTGAGAAAAGATATTCTTCAACAAGTTTTTCTTTATTATTAATTAAACCAATAATACAAATTGCATATAAACCAAGTTTAGAACGGACAAGCAACGGTTGAGCATCAGAATCACTGATTGAACCAATTGCGGCATTACCTTTCATTTGATTTGAAATGTTTTCAAATTTTGTTCTGAATGGTGAGTTTTCAATTTTATGAATTTTTCTTTGTAATCCAATACCTTTGTCGTAAGCAGCCATACCACCACGACGAGTACCAAGATGAGAGTGATAGTCAGTGCCAAAGAACACATCTAAAACAGTGTCATTCTTACTGACTGCGCCAAAAAAACCACCCATGAAATATACCTCTTAAGCGAAGAAAAGTTCTGAAAGTGTCATTGGGTCAATGTATTTGCCATCTTTGTAAACACGCATATTACCTGATGCAACTTCATCGATAAGCATTACATTACCGTCTGCGTCATAGCCAAATTCAAATTTGATATCATAAAGAATAAGACCCTTTTCTTTAAGGTCGTCAGCTACGATTTGTGTAATCTTCTGAGTCATTTCTTTAATATCTTCATACTGTTTATCTGTCATAACGCCAAGAGCAACAAGAGCATCTTTAATTACAAGTGGGTCGCCCTTTGCATCATCTTTAAATGTCATTTCAACATAAGCTGGAAGGTCTGAGCCTTCTTCAATATAATCGCCATAACGACGAATGAAACTACCAACTGCTTTATGACGGCAGATAACTTCAAGACCGTGTCCGAATACTTTTGCTGGAA
>CALCBQ010000212.1 GCA_937897215.1 uncultured Clostridia bacterium
TGTGTAATCGCAAAACTCCCTCCGTCAAAATCTTCGATTTTGCCACCTCCCTCAATGAGGGAGGGTAATAGGTTGTATCTATACAAAGAGCTCGACAAACTATAATTTGTCAAACAAAAAACGGAGCGATTGCTCCGTTTTTTATTGCTCATTTGCGATTTTGAATGCTTCTTCTGTTGCTAGGGCAAGTTTTGTTATTATATCTTTTTGCTTTGGTATGCAATAGAAGGAGTCGTTGCTTGTTGAAACACTGAAGCAATCTATATATTTTAAGTGTTTGAACTGGTATTCAACGTGTAATCCGTAAATACTTTTAGTAGGTCGCTGAATTCTATAATTATTGCCGTTGTAATGACCTTCAATAACAAATCCGTTCTGTAAATCGTGGGTAACCTTTGCTGTGCCAATGTCTATATATGCATCAACACCGGGCGTTGAATACACTTGCACTTCTTCTTCGTATTTATAAGTGCCGTCAAGAAGTTGTTGACGTACATTTTCTCGCTCCCACTCATACCAGTCAGGAATATGAGAAAACTCTGTTTCGCCGTCAAGCGCCCGCATTTCGCCAAGCTCCGTCATTTCCCACTTCTTACCGCATTCCTCGCACCACAAGTGAATACCCTTTGAAACCATTTTGTGTTCGGTTTTGCAATTTGGGCATTGATAAAGGATTTTATTAATCCCATCGGCACGGTATTTCTCTTTTATGCGAATATTGTTATCTTTCTGCCACTTAAAATCGTCATATTCCATCTCTTTGCGAATAATCTCGTTGATTTCATCAACGCTTTTTTCGGCTACTTCTTCGGCAGTCAGAATTTGTTTCATTTCAACGCGAATAGGAGTTTTGCGGAATTTGAAATTTGTCCAGAACGGAAGATTAAGATAATTTCCGTGATTAAGCATAACAACAACGGGAACATTATTCCTTTTTACAAGCTTACCGACCGCAGGCGGTAAAACGCAAAGTGTTCCATCTGGGGTATATCTTGCCTCCGGATACATACAGAAAATATCTCCATATTCCTTAAGCACTTTTTTACAAGCGCGCACAAGACTTAAATCCGTTGTGAATTTTCGAGTGCAAATACAACCAAGCTTTTCCATAATCCCTGAAACTGTGTAATATGTATGGAAAGTAGCAACTGTGTTTACCTTGTGGGGATAAGTTGCCTTGAACATAGTGCAAAAGTCAAGGGATTGCATATGGTTAATAAGCAAGATGTAAGGGGGCTTTAAACCCTCCATATTAAATTTTTCGATTTTGTATCCCTTTCTAACAAGAGAAAGAATAACGCTTGAAACAAAGTATGCAAGCTTTGTAACCATGTCCGATTGTTTTAACGGAGCTTTGGTGGAATTATATTTATCTATATTATCGGGATAAATAATTTCTGTCAAAAAGTCTTTGTTTTCATTCATAATATTAATTAAACCGTAATTTTTTCCTTTTTCTCTGTAACTATTTTATACATTTCTTCAGTTGCAAGCATAAGCTTTGTTACAACATCTTTCTGTCTTGGAATACAATAGAAAGAGTTATCTTTAACTGAAACGTCAAAGCAGTCAACCTTGCCAAGTTTCTTGAATGCAAATTCGTTATGTAATGTATAAAGTGTTTTTGTCTGTCTTTGAATTCTATAATCGTGGCCGTTATAGCTACCTTCGATTATAAAGCCGTTTTCATAGTCGTGAGTAACTTTTGCTTCGCCGATAGGTATATATTCAATACCCGGCAAAGAATATACAGGGAGTGTTTCTTCGTAATAGTATGTACCATCAAGAATTTCTTGGCGTACACATTGGCGCTCCCACTCATACCAGTCAGGAATATGTGAAAACTCAGTTTCGCCGTCAAGTGCCTTTAATTCGCCAAGCTCTGTGTATTCCCACACCTTGCCACATTCTTCGCAAGTAAGGTGTATTCCTTTACCGACCATTTTGCCTTCTGCCATACAGTGTGGGCATTTGTAAAGTACTTTATTAAGACCGTCTGCACGGAATTTTTCTGTAATTTTAATGTTGTTTTCTTTTTGCCAAGCGTGGTCATCGTAATACATTTCTTCACGGATTACTTCGTTGATTTCGTCAGCAGTCATTTCTTCAATTTGTTCAACTGTAAGGATTTGCTTCATAGTTGAATAGAACGGTACTTTTCTGTATTGACGGAAATCCCAGAATGGCGCATTAAGATAATGACCATGATTAAGAAGTATTACCACAGGAACTTTGTTTTTCTTTACAAGTTTACCAACAACATCAGGTATTATTGCAGTTGTACCTACATTTGAGTAGCGTGCCTCAGGGTACATACAAAGAATATCGCCATATTCGTGAAGTACTTTATGGCAAGCACGAACAAGCCCCAAATCTGTAGTATATTTTCTGTGGCAAGCACAACCTAATTCTTCCATAATCTTTGCCATTCCTACAAATCCGTCAAGAGTGGCAATATTGTTGAAGTTGTATGGATGTACCGCTTTGAAACTTACAATAAAATCTACAAATTGTGTGTGGTTGCAAAGCAAAATATATGGTGGTTTAAGACCATCCATACCAATTTTTTTAACAGTACTGCCCTCGCGCACAATAAATTTCAGAATAAAGCGCGAAACATTATATGCAAGGCCTTTGTAAAATTTGTTTTGCTTTTTTGGCATAATTGCCGGAATTTTAATTTCTATGTTTTCAGGATATACGATATAATCCAAAATCTCATTCATAAAATCACCCATTTGTAACCAATTTGTAACTATTTTACCATAGTATACGAAATTAATCAAGTGGAGTTATCTGGTAACAAATTGTGCAATGTCTTCTGGCAATTCGCTTTCAATTTCAATTAACTCTTTTGTGATGGGATGAGTGAATTTGCAATAACAACAATGAAGCGCCTGACGAGAAATGTCGTCACGAGGAGTGCCGTACATTGTATCGCCCACAAGGGGAGTGCCAAGTGAAGAAAAATGCACACGAATCTGGTGTGTTCTGCCTGTAAGCAAGTGAATACGCAAAAGAGTGCGTCCGTTGTGGTTTGAGATTGCTTTCCAGTTTGTAATTGCAACTTCACCACGCTCATCAACTGTGCGATAAGTTTTAATTGAGTCAGGTCGGTAAATTGGTCGGTCAATTACACCTTCGCCTTCATAAACTCCTTCGCAAACAGCCATATACTCTTTATAGATTTTGCCGTTAAGCACACCTGCAACAAATCTGTTAAGGGCACATACAATAATTCCGGAAGTGCCACGGTCAAGACGACCGATTGAACGAAAGACGGCAGATTTTCCCTGACTTTCAAGATGATAAGCCACTGCATTTGCTACTGTGTCGCCTTGATGATTGTGGGACGGATGCAAGGGGAGTCCTGCAGGCTTATCTATAACAAGAATATCATCATCTTCATATAAAACCTTTAGTTTGTAGTTGAGTGGTGCAACGGCTTTCACTCTTTCTTCTTTGTCGGCAGGAACGGTAATTGATAAGATATCACCGGTACTCAACAAATCAATAGTCCTTGCGTGAACTCCGTTAATCATAATACCCTCAGGGTCGTGCTTGAGTTTCGGAATAAGACGAGCTGAAACCTTTGCCTTGTTACGCAAAAATTCAAAGACTTGCTTGCCGTCATATTTTTCTTCAATTGTGAAATCTATGCGTCGTTTTGTAGTCATAAAAATCCCTTTTGATACATGTTTTTGATATAATTATTGTATTCTAAAACAGTAAAAAAGGCAATACAAAAATCATTTTAATTGACACAACATAGGGAGTATGTTAAAATTCTTATGTATATTTTGAAAGGGAAGAATATTTTTAATATTCCAAAAAACTATGAACATTTTTGATACGATTTATGAAATCAACGCAAAACATCCCAATAAACGCGCTATGTCAATCGGTCTGAATAACGGTGGCAAACGTGTTTATACTTACGGACAAGTGTTTGAAAAGGTTGAGAAATACGCTAATGCACTTGTAAGCGCAGGTATTAAGGCAGGGGACAGAATCGCATTTGTTGCAGAAAGTTGCCCTGAATGGACAATTGCTTTTCTTGCTTCATGCAAACTTCGTTGCACGGCTGCTCTTATTGACGCTTCACTTGCAGGGGACGATTTAGACGAGTTTATTACTCGTTCAGATGTGCGAGCAGCATTTGTTTCACAATCTGCACACGAAAAATTAGGGGAAGTTGCAAAATATAAATTCCCATTTTTCAATGTGCTTGACTGCTCGCTTTTTGAGGACTCTGCAAAGGTTGTTTCAGCTGATTTGCCACAAAGTACTGACACAGATGAAAATGTTGCTTGTATTATTTTCTCGTCAGGTACAACTCGAAAAGCAGCAGGAATTATGCACTACCACGAGAGTCTTATCAAGACAACTCAAATGACATTAAAGGTGCAGAAAATTACTGAAGATGCACGATTTCTTGCAATTCTTCCTAACAGCCATATTTACGGTGTAATTTGTCTTGTTTTAGGTCCTGCACTTTCAGGGTCTGATGTTCATTACATTGAAACTATCGCTGCTGAGGCAATTCTTGGTGCATTCTCGGAGTATCATCCAACAGTTTTGCCTGCAGTACCAAAGGTTTATGAGCTTTTCAGAACTGCAGTACTTCGCAAAATCAACTCAAAACCTGCTACAAGAATTATGTTCGAAAAATTCTTCCCAATTTGCCTAAAGGCTCGAAGAAAGAACGGCTCATTACTTGGTAAAAAACTCTTTAAGAGTATTCACGAGGGTTTTGGTGGATGTTTAGAATTCCTTTGCTCTGCAGGTGCTCCGTTAAGTCAAGAGGTTGCCGATTTCTATTATGGTACCGGCTTTAATCTTCTTATTACATACGGCGCAAGTGAAACAAATATTCCTACAATCGGTAATGTTGAGGGCGATATTCATACTGACTCTTGTGGTAAGCCGTACCCTGATATTCAGGTTGATTTCACAGATGACGGCGAATTGCTTATTAAGTCGCCATATATGATGAAAGGTTATTTCCGTGACGAAGAGGCAACAAAAGAGGCGTTTACAGAAGACGGATGGTTCAAAACCGGCGACCTTGCTACTCACGATAACGAGGGTAATATTAAAATCGTTGGTCGTTCAAAAGAAAATATTGTGCTTTCAACAGGTAAAAAGGTTACTCCTGACGATTTAGAGGCAAAATATGCAGGTCTCGAAGGCGTTAAAGAACTTGTAATTTGTGGTGTTCCTGCTGAAAATAAAGACCACGACGAAATTCACGCGTTTATTGTTGCTGAAACACAGGAATTACGCGAAAAAATTGAGGAGCAAATTCGCGAAAAAGGTGCAGTCGTTGCACAGAATATGCGAATTTTCAAAACCCACTTTATAAATGAAATTCCAAGAACCTCTTTGCAAAAAGCAAAACGATATCTTCTTAAAAAGCAGGCTATTGAAGAGCGTAACGGCGAAGTGAAAGTTGAAGATACCCCTATTGAAGATTTAGATTTACTTGCTCAGGTTATTCGCATTATCGCCAATATTTCAGGGGCTCCTGCATCACAAATCAATGAAGATACAAAGATTTTCAAAGACCTGTCGTTTGATTCTTTAAGTTCAGTTGACTTGGCTATGGAGATTGAAAGCGAATATAATGTAAATGTTGAAAGCGCTTATTCAAAAGAAATGACAGTTAAAGATTTAGTTGTTGCTATTGAAAAAGGCGAAAGCGTTGAAGAAACTGCGACAGATGTAAGTAATTACCCATACGAAAAGACAGAATCTGATTACAAGACATACGCTAAATTCAGAGATTTTGCAAAATCTTGCTACAACATTTCAATTAAGAATGCACAGAATATGCCAACAGATAAAGGGTTCATTATCTGTGCAAACCATGTTTCAAAAATCGACTATCTTTTTGTTTCAATGGCATTTACAAAAGAAAAGTTTATGAAGCTTTGTTGTATGGCAAAGAAAGAACTTTTCCGTAACGATGCATTCAGCAAAAAACTCATTAAGGCAACTGGTATGGTGCCGGTTGACCGTGGCGGAATGAATATGAATACTATGAATTCTCTTAAAGCAAAGCTTAAAGAGGGTTGGTGTGTGCTTATTCATCCTGAAGGCACAAGAAGTGCTGACGGTATTTTCCGTGAAATTAAGAGTGGCGCGTCTGTTCTTGCTATTGACGCAGGTGTGCCTGTAATTCCTGTTTATATTAACGGTGCATACGAATTATTCCCTAAGGGCAAAAAGATTATGAAGTTCTATGACGCAAAGAATAAGAAAAAATTCCCGGTTGATGTTGTGTTTGGCGAAGTGATTTCGTCTGACGGAAAAACAACTGAAGAACTAACAAATGAAATTCAGAATGCAATTCTTAAGTTGCAGAATGAATGCAGAAAATAAATTAGAAAGCGCGGAATTTTTCGTGCTTTTTTATTGAAATCTTAAACAAAAGTAGTATAATGATAGCAGAATTTTTATGGAGGGTGTTTTATGCAACTTTTTATTTTGATTTTACACAATTCAAGACACATGGATAAAGTTCTTGCAGAATTTATGGCAGAGGGTATCGGCGGCGGTTCTCTTGTTGACTGCGAGGGCGTTTTGCAGGCGATGAGTCATACTTCTGTTGAGCCACCACCAATTTTTGGCTCACTTCGTCAATATCTTAATCCTGAAAGAGGTAGCACTAACAAAATGCTTATTTCTGCATTAAGTGAAGACCATATTATTCGCGCAAAAGAGATTGTACGCGAAGTTACAGGCGGTATTGATAAAGAAAATACGGGAATTATCATAACTGTTCCCGGAATTACAGTTGAAGGCATTAAATAATCGGGGGCTTTTTAAGTGAATACACTTTTGGCATTGTCATTGGGAATGATTGTGGGACTTCTCATGACAAGAATAATGAAAAAAATTAATCTCCCTAATGTTACGGGGTATCTTATAGCAGGTCTTATTGTAGGGCCTTACTGTCTTGGTATTTTTAACCACGAAAATATAGATGGACTTTCAATAATAACTGAAGCAGCACTTGGTTTTATAGCGTTTTCAATTGGTGGTGAGTTTAAACTTTCTTCTCTTAAACAATTGGGTGCAAAAATATTTGTAATCACTCTTTTAGAAGCGGTGGGGGCAAGTGTTCTTGTATCAACAGTATTAATACTTGCGGGCTTTAATCCGCAGTTGTCCCTTGTGCTTGGTGCTATTGCATCTGCAACGGCTCCTGCGGCAACATTGATGGTTGTGCGACAATATAAGGCAAGAGGACCTGTTACATCAACTCTTTTGCCTGTAGTGGCTATTGACGATGCGGTTTGCCTTATGCTTTTCTCAATTATGTCAAGTGTGGCAAAGGCATTAGGTGCAAAAGGCGAGTTCAGTTTTTATGAAACTATTGTAAAGCCATTAATTGAAATTGCGGGCTCACTGGTTGTGGGCTTTGCAGTGGGGTTTGTGTTGGCGATTGCTACGAAATTCTTCCTTTCCCGCGCAAACAGAATGTCATTGGTTGTTACGGCAGTATTTTTAGGTGTGGGATTATCAGAACTTCTTGGATTTTCATCACTTCTTTTCTGTATGGCAATTGGTGCTGCCCTTGCAAACATTTCAAAGGTTTCAGACGCGGTTATGGAGGGAACAGACCGTTGGACTCCACCTGTGTTTATGCTCTTTTTCGTGATTTCAGGTGCTCATTTTAACTTTGAAGTACTTAAAAGCGTAGGTGTTGCGGGAATTCTTTATCTTGTATTCCGTTCGGCAGGTAAATATTTCGGAGCAATGCTCGGTTGTATTTTCACAAAAGCTGAAAAGAATGTAAGAAAATATCTCGGTATGACTCTTTTACCGCAAGCGGGTGTTGCTATTGGTATGGCACAGTTATCGCTAACTGTTGTGCCTGAATATGGCGAGCAGATAAGAGCGGTTATTCTTTGTGCAACCCTTGTGTATGAACTTGTAGGACCGCTTCTTACAAAGATAGTGCTTACAAGAGCAGGCGAAATTAAAAAAGTATAAAAAATAAGGCGGGGTTCTGACCCCGCCACTTTCTTTGTAAGGACAACCAAAAACGGTTGTCCTTTTTCTTGTAATATGCACAATTGACATTTTGTATCTTTATATGATATATTGAAGTTACAAAGATAAAGGAGGGTTATTATGGCAAAAACTTTAATTGATTTTAGAGCAGAAAAAGGGTTATATCTTAAAGATGTTGCAGAAACAATAGGTGTTACTGAAGAAGAACTTTCAAAAGCAGAAACATCCGACAACGCACCTGATTACATCACTCAAAAGTTGATTGTGGCATATAATCTTCCCGAAGATTATTTTGCCGAAGAAATAGCGGTAAATCCTGTTAAGCCGATAAAGAATTTGAAAGCGTATTTCTTTAAAACATCACTTGGGGCAGTTTTCTTGTTAAGTATCGTGAGTGCTGTCCCTATGTGGATTGACGGTATTATAACTGCGATTATTCACATGAACGCTAATACAATTGGAGCGTTAAATATATACAAAGAAATTTATGGAATAATCAGTGATATATTCACAGTTGTTGCTATATTTGTTTATTGTCATTTGTTCGCTAAACATATTATGAAGAAAACAGGGCTTAGCGGAGATATTTATAAATACAGATATCTGTATGAGGTTATTCCGTCAGGTGTGGTTGCAAGTATATCAATTATTTCATCACTTATAACAACTATGGCGTTAAAAGAAACATTGGCAGATGAGTCAAAAGTATATTTAATGCCAATTGGATATGGTATAACTTTTATTGTTTCTTTAATTTCAATGGTAATTGTGGCGCTTGTGATGGCAAGTCTTCTCAATACTGCTATTATGGATGATGAAATTCTTAAAGCAAAAAGACATAAAACGATGGCGATTATTGTAACAGTATCTTCTGTATTGGCTTATGTGCTTACCATATATGCAAACACTTTAGAGCCATACCCAACATACAATGCGATAATCAGAAGAATATTTGTTTATGGTGTTTATATTGCAGTCGCTTGGCTTGTTTATTTCGCAAAAGACAATAACAAAACAAAGACGAGTTTCGCATTTGAAATTTTACCAATAATAAGCATTGTTGATACATTGTTGTTTGGTTTAATACGCTTGTAAAAAGAAAAAAGTATAGTGTGGCGGGGCAGAGTTCCCGCCATATTTTTGTGTATTTTTCAAGTTCTACCAATATTAGATTTTTATTTCTTGCTATAAAAACGGCTGTGTGCTACAATTTTTATGAAAGGAAGATTGCTATGGCAAATTACGAACTATCCAATAGAATATATGAATTGAGAACACAAAAGGGGTTGTCGCAAAAAGAGTTAGGTGCAATCCTTGGCGTTTCAAATAAAGCAGTTTCAAAGTGGGAGACAGGCATGGCAATTCCAAAAACAGAAACACTTATAAAACTTGCCGAGGTGTTTGAAATTTCGACAGAAGAATTTTTAAATTTTACAAGAGAAGAAAAAGAAGCAAGACTTCCTACTTTTGCGGAACTTTCAGCAGAAACAGAACAACTTTTAAAAAAAGAAAAGCTTGTGTTTGTCAGAAACGAACCTAAAAATAGTGATGTTAAAAGTGCAAGGCTTTATTTGATGGGTTTAGTGATAATGCTTGTAATCAGCGGGTTACTTTCAGTTGGCATTACAATCTCTGTGCCAGATTTAAGTGTAGACCCTCATCCGTTTTTTGAATATACCAAAGAAGATATTACCTTTCTTATAATAGCTTCAATGGCAATAATATTGGGTGCCTATTCCGGTATTTACGGATTTTTTAAACTGATTAGGAAGATGCCGTCGTGGGCGTGTGTGCTTTTTGGAGTTCTGTTTATATTTATATTCGGTATCGTTATCTGGGTGGGTTTTATAATGACAATTCCATTTATTATAATAGCCATAAGAAATATTGTGCTTGTGAAAAGAGGTGTCTTGAATGACTGATATTGAACTTATAAAAAAATACAAGAAAAAGACTAATATTATAGTGGGTGTAAGTGTTGCGATGTTGATTATATTACCCTCAATTATAATATTTGCCACTTGGTCAAAGGTGACAATAGGGGTAATAGTTGTAATTGGTATTTTGACCACAATAATTTTGGCGTTGAATTTTTTGAAAACTACCGCTGAAATAGATTTAATACTGAAAAATGAGCTTGACCCAATGAAATATTATGCAGTTGTTCACGGTACAAATGCAAATTCTAAATATATGCTCGAAGATATTCAGGTTGCATATTTTCTCGGTGATTACGCAAGTGCAATAGGTATGATAAACGAGCGAATGGCAAAAACCAAAGTTCAAGGTGTAATAAACGAATATAAATTGTTTTTATCATATTGTTATTTTGAGACAGGTCAGTTTGACAAACTTTTGCCTTTAATCAAAGCTTTGCGTGATTATGCCACAAGTTTTAAAAAGGATTGTTTTCATAAGAAATTCTATTTTTCTCTTGCAGATTATTTTGAAAACTTTATAAATAGAGATTATGAAAAGTGTGAAGAAATCGACAAAATAATCTCATCTGAAAACGAAAAGTTCATTTCACAAAGTTTCAGAATGAGAACAACTTATTATAAGGCGTTGGCATTGTATTATGTCGGCAAAAAGAATGAAGCAAAACCTCTTTTTGAAGAATGTGTTATTGGCTGTCCAAAATTTAATTATTCATTGCTTTCCAAAAAATACCTTGATTTGATGGCAGAGGGAAAAGATAATGAATATACAGAAACAACACCTGTAATCAATCAATATGTACCCATTCAAGCGGCTAAAAAACACCCTAAAATTACCTTTATGCAGAGAGTGGCTTTGTGTATTGGCGGAATGTTGCTTATTGGCGCTTATGGTTTGTTTATTGATGACATTGACACGACAGTAGATGGCTATGCAACACCCCTTGATGCGATTTGTGAATATTCCGACGCGGAAGAAATACTTACTGAGCTTTCAGTTTATAAAAATGTCTCGTTGTATGTTTATGATATTGGTTATGATTGTATCGGCGTTGCGGCGGTTGAAAATAATGAGGGAAAATACATTCACAATATTGAAAATGTTTATGAAATAGACCAATGGGTAGCGTTTGATGAATATGGCTTTGTCCTTGCTAACATTGATAAGGAAATTTATTATGATATAACCGATGATAAGGTTGATATTGCTAAAAGTAATAATTATAGCGAATTTAAATATAATGATAAAATATATTATATTTATATTACTAGTATTGAAGATAACAATGCTTGGGTATATTCTGCATGGTGAATAAATATGCAAAACAAAAAGCTCGGGTTTTGAAGTGAACCCCAA
Organism: uncultured Clostridia bacterium; assembly: GCA_937897215.1. Taxonomy (GTDB): domain Bacteria; phylum Bacillota; class Clostridia; order Oscillospirales; family Acutalibacteraceae; genus Fimenecus. The sequence goes on from CALCBQ010000212.1 coordinate 11,317, forward strand.
AGTTTAGACAAAATTAAATATTAAATTGATAGAGAATGAGTTCGGTATTGTACCGGGCTCATTCCTTTTA
>CALCBQ010000213.1 GCA_937897215.1 uncultured Clostridia bacterium
ATTATTCATTTAGCCTAGCAAAGTTTACTTTGCGAACGCCAACGTTCTGCCGTTAGGCAGGTTGTTATTCATCATTCATTATTCATTAACATCCCGACAAACTCCAATTTATAAAAGAAAGGGTGGAAGCAATCTCCCACCCTATAAAGTCAATTATATTTATTCTTATTTTTCAACAGGATTTGCCAATTCTTCCTCTTCTTTCTTGCCGATGTTATAAATAAATGCCATAGCCAAGAATGCGATAAGTGAACCTGCTGCAAGAACTACGAAATAAAGTGATTTTACCTTTACACCGAAATCTGCCGCTTGAGCTGCGTTTTCGCCTTCAACAAAGCCGATTGCAACAAGTCCTAATGAAACTACTGCCTGACCTATGCCTTGTGCAAGCTTACGGAAGAATGAGTAAAGTGCATAAAGTGAGCCCTCTTCACTCTTACCTGTTTTTCTGTAGCTAACTTCAATACAGTCAGCAACAATAGCCCAAACAGAAATCTGGAATACTGCGTTACCAATGTTAAGCCCCATAAGGCAAACAATATAAATAAGCATACCCTTCATATCAGCTGTTAATGGAACAAAAAGAGAAACTACACCTGAAATTGCACCGATAAGCATACAAGTAACAATAACCTTTTTCTTACCGAATTTAGATGTAAGCTTACCTAAAAGAGCCATAAATACAACCATTGGTGCATAAGAGCCAATCATTGCAATACCAACTTTGCTTGTGTCAACAAAGAAATACTGGAAAACCATGTTGTTAAGAGCCATTGTTGAGTTGAAAAGTGCAACTGATGCAACCGATGCAATTGTAGCACCTACCATAGCTCTGTTTGTGAAGAAGGATTTGAATGCAGAGAAGAAAGCATTGATACCTGTTTTGTTTGCACCGTCGTCTTCACGCTGTACTCTTTCTTTAACAAGCTTTGTTGTGCCCCAAAGAGTTGCAAATGCAACAATTGACATTATAAGAGCAACTGGGAGAAGTGTTTCGCCCTTAAGGAATTCTTCTTCAATACCTGTTACAGGATTTTTAACCTTATTATAAACAATAGGTGGAAGAATCACCATAATAACGATTGCCGGTAATGCAGCACCAATACTACGGAATGTTGAAAGAGAAACTCTTTCCTGAGGGTCTGCTGTAATAACACTATGAAGTGAACCATAAGGAACATTAACCATTGTGTAAGCAATTGACCACAAGCAATATGCAATAAGGCACCAAGCATATTTGCCCGCATAAGGAAGCGATGTAACTGGTGCAAACAACATTACGTTAAAGATAACAAGAATTAAACCGCCTGCAATAATCCAAGGCATATACTTACTCTTTTTACCAAGTCTTTTTGTATCGACAAGATTGCCGATAACAACGTCATTAATAGCATCAAAAATTTTTGAAATAAGAATAATAGCAGCATAGTCTGTTGCTTTAATTCCTATGTATTGTAAATAGAACAACTGCATAAAGGTTGAAACAAGCTGGAATGAGAATCCACAACCCATATCACCCATAGCATAACCTAACTTATCTCGCCAACCAAATGGTCTGATTTTTGATTTTTCCATTTGTATTTCCCCCTTAGAAAATCATAATAATAATAAAACAAGGCACATAAGTACCCCATCTTGTTATAATCTTATTTTACATTAAAGAAGTTTTTTCTGTTAGTAATGTTTTTGCTCTTTTAGGTACAATTTTTAGATTTTACTTGATTTTTACCAAAATTTGTACGATAATATAGAAGGTGGGTAAACACAAGCCCTTTCAAGAAATTAATTAAGGATAATTTTTATGAGTTACAATGAAAAATTAGTTTTCTTTCGCAAAATCCTCGACAATTATAGAATTAACAATTGCATAATTACGGCTGACGATACCACCTATCGTTTAGCGGACCGTGGGCTTCGCGACTCATTAGGACTTAACGACGATTACGACCAACTTTTCTGTGCAAATCACGAAACGCTGAAAGAAAATACTATTCTAAAAATAACAGACAGTTTCAGTTGCAACTATATTTTCATTCCTTTGCCTGAAACTGACGGTCAGAAAACATTTGTAGCAGGTCCGTATATTAATTTTGAAATAACACAAAAAACTATAATTGACTCTGCCACACGATACAACATTCCCCAATCACTTCGCAATCAAATTGAAAAATATTACACAACAGTCCCTGTTTATACTGACGAAGATATTATCCGCTCACTTTTTAACGCGTTAGGCGTTGAACTTTGGGGCAGTATGGATAATTTCACAACAAAATCATTGAGTCTCATTCCTATGGAAAAAGCATTCCCTGAAGTCGTCGAAAAACTGAATCAGCAGATTGACGACCCGCTACTTGCAATGCAACTTATTGAAAGCCGTTATGAAGGCGAACGCGAGCTTATGAAGGCGGTAAGCCAAGGTATTACTCACAAAGCAGAGCAGATTATCAGTAATTCTTCTGAACTTATGCTTGAAATGAGAGTGCCTGACCCCGTCCGCAATATGAAAAACTATGTAATAGTTGCAAATGTGCTTTTCCGCAAGGCAGTTGAGCAAGGCGGAGTGCATCCGTTCTATATTGATGGAGTATCCTCTGATTTCGCAAGAAAAGTTGAAAAAATCAAATCTGTGCAAGAAGGTATTGATATGATGCACGATATGATTTACAAATATTGTAATCTTGTGAAAAAGCACTCAATGAAAAATTACTCTATGATAATTCAAAAAGTAATTACGATTATCGATTCTGACCTGACTGCAGATTTGAGCTTGCATAAATTAGCACAGTCGCTTAATGTTAATGCAAGTTATCTTTCTTCTCTTTTCAAAAAAGAAACAGAAATGACTCTTACTGAATATGTTTCAAAAAAGAGAATTGACCACGCCGCATTTCTTCTCACATCAACAAATTTACAGATTCAGGGGGTATCCCAGCATTGTGGAATTTTTGATGTTAACTATTTCACAAAAATGTTCAAAAAACACACAGGCAAGACTCCAAGAGAATATAGAGAAGATGCGATGAAGTTTTAATAGAGCTAAATGTGCGTTGCACGTTAAATTTGAGTAAAACTCAAGCTAAATTATTTCGCTAATGCTCAATAGCTAAATTTTGCGATAAATCGCAAAGCTAAATATCTAAAGGATGTACAAATATGAGTGAAAGTATTATGCTTGAAAAGTCAAAGGATTTTTCAGTAGAAATTATAAGGTTATGTAAAAGGATAAGAGAAACGGAAAAAGAATATGTTTTAACAAACCAGTTGTTGCGTTCTACAACATCAATTGGTGCCAACATACATGAGTCAAAGTACGGACAGAGTACAGCTGATTTCGTTTCAAAAATGAAAATTGCTCTTAAAGAATGTTTCGAAACTGAATATTGGTTGGAGTTGTTAAACCGAAGTGAATATATAAACAACGATGATTACAAATCATTGCAAAACACCTGTGGTACTATAAGGAGAATGTTAATTTCTTCCATCAATACCGCAAGTCAAAAATCGCAATAGCTGACCGTAGGTCAATTTAGCTTCGCGAAGCGAAATTTAGCTTATGTAATAAATTTAGCAAAAAAGGTTACCCTAGGGGTCGCTCAATTAGGGATTTAACAGCCTTAAATCAATGATTTTGGTACAAAAC
>CALCBQ010000214.1 GCA_937897215.1 uncultured Clostridia bacterium
ATATGAACGAAGTTGGAGAACGAAAAAGAAAAGCATTCTCAGGCACAACCAAAGCCGAAGTCAATAAAAAGATGACTGAGTATATCGCTAAGTTTGAAGAAGAATTAATTGCATCTAATGAGAGCAATCAAACTATCAAAGAGAATGGGGAAATAAAGAAACCGAAGACGAGTTAGTAATGGAATAAATTGACAAAAGACAACAAAAGAGGTAAAATGTGAATGCCAAAAGGTAAAAGAGGGGTAAAAGCCAGCACGGGACGAAAAAACACAAAGTTGGCAAGAGATAGTATAGAATATGCTCTTGCAAATGCAAATCCCAATTACAGCAAAGGCAAAGAATATCAATTTAATTGTCAAAGATGTGTGGTTGCATATCCTTTGTTAAGACGAGGCGAAGATGTTGAAGCACTGCCTGAAAGAAAGGGCGACACTACAGCAGACCATTGGCAAGAATTTTTTGTAAATCAACAATGGGAACCTGTAAGATTGAATAGTTTGGCAAGACCTCTTGCAGACAGACAAAAGCAAACCCAAATAGCCATAGAAAACGAGGTAAAATCTTGGGGTAACGGTGGCATAGGTGTTGTGTATGTTCAATGGTCAAAAATAAACGATGCTCACGTTTTTAATGTAGAAAATGTGAATGGACAAGTTCGTTTTGTTGATGCACAAAATGGCGATGCGGATGTAAGCAGATACTTCAAAGACATAAAAGCCAATAACAAAACAACTTGGTTGAGCAGAGTGGATAATCTTAAACCAAATCCCAAATACATAGATAAGGTGGTAAAACGAAAATGAAAAAAGTAAACGATAAGAACACAAAAAAAACGAAAACAAGCATCAATAAAAACACAGAAGCATATATTGGCAAGTCATTAACGGCAGAAGAAAAGAAAGCATTAAAAAATTTGAAAACACCTCGATAAAGGAGTTTATTATGGAGAAGTTAATCAAAAAATTAAAAGAAGCAAAAACATCCGAAGAATTGCTTGCAATGGTGGAAGAATACATCAAACAGTTCTCTTGGTATCAGTTCTTAAAGTGGGAACAGTTCAACGTAAGAGATTTAATGTTGTGTTATTACTTAATGGAAGATGATGACACTACAATATGGAAAGATGACACACCGGCAGAAGAAAAAGAAAAAGGCACAGAAATCATACTTGCGATAAGAAATGAAATTGTCGTAGATGATTAAAAAACAATATTGATGAGAGCATCCAATGTGATGCTCTTTTTATTTTATGGAAAAGGAAAATTTGAAATGCCAAAAGGTAGCAGAGGTGGACAAGGCAGCAATGAACATCTTGGAAACTATAGTGGTAGTGGTGGATATAAAGGAAGTGTGGGCAGTTTTCCACAGAAGAAGAACCCTTTTAAGCCATTTAAAACATATCAAAAGGAATTTGCATCCGCAAATGATTTGCAAACATTGAAAAAGGTGCTTGAGGATAATGGTGTTGTAATGTCGGATAAGTTGGAAAATTACATTGCATCGGGCAGTTACCCATTGCACGCCGCCAAAAGTTTTATGAAAGGTGCATTGCTCACTATGTCCCATTATGGTGCTGGTGAACAGTTTGTGGGCTTTGGTGCTTTCGACAGTTCAAGGTCAGGAACACTTGCACAATATTCCTATTTAGGTGTCGTTGGTGAACAAGCAAAAGGAAATATATCCGTTAATATTAGTCATCCAGCAAGTAGAGGCAAAGGTATCTATGGAACAGGTGCACACGAAGCGTATCATCAAGTTGAGGCTTTAATGGGTGATAGAAAAGGAATAACTTCTGCCAAATATAGCGAGTCCGTTATGAAAGATGTATATCGAAAATGGGCAAGTAACAAAGCGAACCAATCATCAGGAAACATCAAAACAGATGTATCGACACATATTTCATCATACGGTGCTACAAACAACAAAGAAGCATTGAGCGAAGCAATGAAGAATGTTGCAAATAAGGGACATAAAGCATCGACATTGTCAAAAGACATTTACAAGTATGTTAAAGCAGATCAAGAAACTTGCAAACATCTTTATGGCAGAAGATGAACGAGCAGAATTGTTTGAGGGTGGTGAGGAAGAATGACCGAGTGGGGCGTAGTTGGTGTTATTGTTGTTCTTGTTGGATTAGGTGCTTCGATATGCACACCACTTATTAAAGCAACAAAGGCAATTACCGCACTTACAACCGAATTGAATTTTTTTAGAACTGAACTTGCTGAAATGAAAAACGAAAACAAAGAATTTCAAAAGTCAGCTTCTAACAAGCACGAAAAAATCCATAGTCGAATTGACAAACAAGATGAAAAAATTGATGACCACGAAAAACGAATTTATAAATTAGAAAATAAGGAGTGATTTATTATGGTAAACATTAGAAAAGTTGAATGCCCAAAAGACAAGTATTCAATCAAATGCCCGTATGAAATGGTGGCAGAGGGTATTGTTATTCACAATACAGACAATAATGCAACGGCAGAAGATGAAATTGCATATATGCATAGTAACAACAATAAAGTATCTTTTCATTATGCGGTTGACGAAAAAGAGATTGTGCAAGGCATTGACCTTAATCGCAATGCTTGGAATGCTGGCGATGGCACTAATGGTAAAGGCAATAGAAAGTATATCGCTATTGAAATCTGCCGTAGTTATTGCAAGAAACAAGTCAACGGCAAATGGGTAGCCGATGAGGAACGCTGGAAAAGGGACTACAAAGCAAAGTTTGAACAGGCACAGAAAAATGCAGCCGAATTAACCGCAAAGATTCTCAAAGAAAAAGGTTGGGGAATTGATAAGGTTAAAAGGCATAAAGACTTTAGCGGAAAGAATTGTCCTGCAAGAACAATGAGCGATTATGGGTGGGATTATTTCCTTAATCTTGTTAATAGTTATTTAACACCAAAAACAACAAATGAAATTGGCAAGAATGACCTTGTTAGCATTAAAAAGGTGCTAAATACTATGACGGGAAAACTGTTCCATCTTGGGTAATTGCTCAAAAGTGGTATGTTGCATCTGTCAAAGGCGATAGAGCTGTAATCAACAAGAATGAAAAGGGGACAAGTGCTATCAATAGCCCAATCAATGTTATGTACCTGACAATTGCCAAAAAGACAACAACCGCAAATACAATCAAAGTCGGTAGCAAGGTTAAAGTTAAGAATGGTGCAAAAACATATACGGGCGGTAAACTTGCAAGTTTTGTGTATAAGCGTACACATAAAGTCAAGGAAATCAAAAACGATAGAGTTGTTATCACTTATCTTGGCATTACAATTGCAGCCGTTAATACCAAAGACTTAACATTAGTTTAAGGGGGATTTTTTATGAATAAAATCAAAAACTTTTTCAACAACACAAAATTCGGTAAATGGTTGAAGAAAACAGGCATTAAATCTGTAAAGACAATGGCAGAAGCATCACTTGCGATTATCGGTACAAACACCATCGGTATTACTGATGTTGATTGGGCAGGATTAGTTAGTGCAGCGATTCTTTCAGGTTTTGTAACCATTCTTATCAATATCGCAGACATCAACACTGTGGATGAATAAGCGCTACAACTGAATAAAAAAGAAATGAGGGCATCGCAATGATACCCTTTGTTTTTTTGCCTTGCTATAAAAGTTTGACCCCCCTTTTGACCCCCATTTTTGTGCCTTTTTATGCCTTTTTAACCTGATTTGTGGGAAATTTACTTGTAAAGAAACAACAAGAAAAAACCTCACAAACCCTTATATATCAAGGATTTGCGAGGCTTTTAACTTGGCAGGGGCAGAAGGATTCGAACCCTCGGCACGCGGTTTTGGAGTTGCTTGGAGATTTTATTTTTTTGAGTTATATTGAGTTATTCAAAATCGTTCAAACCCTTTATATATCAACGGATTTGAGCAAAAATAAGCAGTTTTATATTAAAAGTCTATATGTATCAACAAATCTGCATTTTTTGAAAAATGTTAGAAAAGTGTTAGAAACACCGCCATTACGCAAAGAGCTACAAGGTCACTTGTAGCTCTTTTTGTGTCGGTGCGTGGCGGTGTGTTGGTGGGTACAGGGTGCAGACAATTATTGCGTGACAGAAACTAACCCCCTGTATTTAGCATCTAAAATAGAAAAGCACCCGCAAGGGTGCTTACCTATTGTGCCTTGTATATGGGAGTTGTTGTTTGCAGGGAATATAAATGCACTCTGTCACCAAATGGTTGCACATACACACCATTATTCGCAACGCCTTGTATATGGGACTTGCTGTGTGCAGGGACTACAAATGCGACCACTTATTTAACATCTGCGGTGACTCTGACAACCTTACCCATAAGAATAATATCTTTTGTGTTTACTGTTTCGGGAGTGTAATCACTATTTATTGGTAAAAATGTTATTTGCTTTTTATTGTCACCGATTATGATTTTACGAACAAAAACACTCTTTTTTAAATTAGGCTTTGAGTAACAAACAATATCTCCTGTTTTGTATTCGTCAATCTCTTTGAATTCAAATTGTATTAAATTCCCTTTGCAAATTTGAGGTTTCATTCCGTCATCATATACAGGTAATCCGATTGTTTGTGTAAGTTCCTGTGTAATTTTTGTACCATCATTTGAAATTGCTTTAATGTTAAATGCTCCGTTGCCTTTTACATATTTCATATTTTGATTTGCAAATTCTGTAATAAATTGAGCCATTGGCATTTGAGAGAATATTGTTTCAACCTCTTTGATTTGTTGTGATGTGAATTTGTTTTCAAACATTCCAAGCATAGCAGGAACAACAGATTTTTTCATTTCATCGAAAAACTTTTTTATTACATCTGGTGCATTGTCAAGATAGGCTTCAATAACAAGTGCTTCACTATCTTTATATTCACAAGCTTTTGCAATAGCTCGTGACACTTTATCAGAGGGAGCACGGTTGTTTTTGTCATTTCTTAAAGTGCTTATGTATGCAGGAGTAATGTCAACATCATATTGTTTGCAACGCTCTGCAATCTCTTTAACAGTGAGTTTACTTTCCTCAATAATCATATTTAGTAATAGTGTATATGCCATATACTCACGACCTTTCGCAAGTATAATAACACAGAATAACTATTTTGTAAATAGGTGTTGACAAATTTATTATCTTGTGATATATTCTTGATGTAAACTAAAAAGTTATTGTTTGTCGATAAAATAATTACTTGATTGTTTATGCGGTGCACTTGCACCCGCTATGTGCGGGGTCGTTTATCGACCGCACAAGCGGTCATTTAAGGACAAAAGGTTAGTATTACCCTTTTGTCGAACTTGTGTATTTTGTGCCAAAAAGGGTGGTGGAGTTAGCTATGAAAACAAAATTTTATTATTTCAGGAGGTATTTATTAGATTATGGCTGACAATTCAAAATCTCGTAAGTATTTACTTACATTCAACAATCCGTCTGAACACGGATTTACTCACGAAAAAATTAACAATATTATGCGTGAGTTAAAATGGGAGTATTATTGTATGTGTGATGAAATAGGTGAGAATGGTACATACCACACTCATTTGTTTTTCTACTGCAAAAATCCCGTACAATTCAGTAGAGTTCATAAACTGTTTCCCACAGTTCATATTGATGTTGCTTATGGCTCGGCAAATGATAATAAGAATTATATTCTTAAAGAGGGCAAGTATTCTGATACTGATAAGAAAGATACAAATCTACCCGATACATTTGAGGAGTATGGCAATATGCCACTTGATAACTCTGAACGGAGTGAAAAAGTAAGTGAAGCAATTAGAAATATGGTAAAAGAGGGCAAGACAAATGCAGAAATTATTGACGCAATTCCCTCTGCAATATTTCATACTAACAATATGGACAAGTATAGAAAGATACTGTTAAAAGAAGAACATAAAAACAAACGAGTAAAGAAAAATGTTATCTACATTTCGGGTGAAAGTGAAACAGGCAAATCAAGATATGTTTTAGACACTCACGGAGATGAGAATGTATTTATTGTGTCTGATTATAAGCACCCATTTGATAATTATGAGGGCGAGCCTGTAATTTTATTTGATGAATTTCATTCTGATATTGAAATTACAAGTATGTTGAGATATTTAGACATTTATGGTTGCGAGCTTCCTGCTCGTTATGGCAATACTTATGCCGCTTATAATACTGTTTATATCATTAGTAATATTTCACTTGATGAACAGTATCCCTGTATTGATAATAACACCTATAATGCATTTATAAGACGAATTGATAGAGTGTTAGATTTTATAAAAATTGATAAGAATGCACCTGAGTATTTTCCTGAAAATATCTTGAGAATTGATATTCACAAAGGGCAATACAGACGATAAGAGAGGTGCAACTATGTTTGATACATACAAAGATGTTTTAACAGTTGAGCAAGTTTGCTCTGCTCTTTCTATGGGTAAAAATTCAGTTTATAAACTTTTGCGGAATGGAGTTATAAAGTCCATTAAAGTGGGCAGAAAATATTTTATTCCCAAAGCATTTTTGATAGACTTTATAAATTCATTCAAATGATATATAATACTGCTTGTAATGGTAGTGTTTCCAAATGAAAGGAGTAAAAAATGACAGGAAGCCTACAAATAAAAAACGGCAAATATTATGCCGTCATAAACTTAACTGATACAAACGGAAAACGCAAACAAAAGTGGATTAGTACAAACCTCACATCAAAAAGCGGTAAAAAAGAACGAGAAAAAGCATTGAGAGATGTTTTATCACAATTTGATTACAGGTCAAAACTATATACAACTGATATGTTGTTTTCTGATTATGTTGAATTATGGCTCAAAGAGATAAAAATCAAGGTTGATGCTGTAACATATCAACACTATGAAGCCGAAGCAAAAACGCACATTATACCTTATTTTCATACATCAGGTATTAAACTTATTGATATTGACAGACAAGCTTTACAGAATTATGTCAATTTCAAATTTGAACACGGAAGATTAGACGGTAAAGGTGGATTGTCTGCAACAACAATCAAGCACCACAGAAATGTTATAAATCAAACATTAAATCTTGCTGTATTCAACGGAATAATTCCCAATAACCCTTGTCAATATATTTCTATGCCACAATCTGAAAGATATAACTATTCATTTTTCACATTGGAAGAAATGAACGAGTTTTTGAATGCCATAAAAAGCGAAAGACTTTATGAGTTGTATGTTATAACTGCGACTTATGGATTGCGTAAAAGTGAAGTTTTAGGTATTAAGTGGGACAGTATCGATTTTGAGAACAATATGCTCACAATTAAGCACACACGAGTTGAGGGACATAGAGTTGTAGAGAAAGATAAAACTAAAAATCAATCAAGTTTTAGAAGTTTCCCAATGAGTGATGATATTGTTGAGATATTCAAAAGCTTAAAAGCTGATGAAAAATTAAATCGTAAATTATTCGGTAGAGAATACATTGAAAATGATTATGTATTTAAGCTTGAAAATGGTGAGCCTTATAGACCTAACTATATTTCAAAAAAGCATAAACAAATTTTGAAAAAGTATGGATTTAAGCACATAAGATTTCACGATTTGCGTCATAGTTGTGCAAGTTTATTGAACGCACAGGGCTTTACACTTAAAGACATTCAAGAGTGGCTCGGTCATTCAGATATACAAACAACTGCAAATACATACGCACATTTAGATGTAAAACGAAAACAGGGCATTTCTAACGCATTATCAAGTATTTTAATAAAATAAATTTGTGTTAGAAAAAATGTTAGAAAAAAGCAAAAAAATATAGAGCCAAATGTTAACAAATGGCTCTATATCAATGGCAGGGGCAGAAGGATTCGAACCCTCGGCACGCGGTTTTGGAGACCGCTGCTC
>CALCBQ010000215.1 GCA_937897215.1 uncultured Clostridia bacterium
AAAAAAACCGGGGGGGTCAAGCCCCCGCCCTACATTGTGTATTTTATTTTGTACCGAAGATTCTGTCGCCTGCGTCGCCAAGACCAGGAACGATATATTTGTGCTCGTTGAGTTTTTCATCAAGTGCTGCACAGTAAATATCAACATCAGGATGAGCATCAGCAAGTGCCTGCATTCCTTCAGGAGCTGCGATAATGCCCATAAATTTGATTGACTTTGGATTATATGTTTTTATCTGGTTAATTGCATCAATTGCTGAACCACCAGTTGCAAGCATTGGGTCAAGAACAATTACTTCACGCTCTTCAATATCTGATGGTAATTTGCAATAATATGGAACAGGAAGTGCTGTTGTTTCATCTCTGTACATACCGATATGACCAACCTTTGCAGATGGAACAAGTGAAAGCACACCGTCAAGCATACCTGTACCTGCACGAAGAATTGGAACAAATGCAAGTGTTTTACCTGAAATAACCTTTGTTTTTGCAATAGCAACAGGAGTTTCCACTTCAACTTCTACAAGTGGAAGGTCGCGAGTTGCTTCATAGCACATAAGAGTTGCAATTTCAGAAACGAGTGCTCTGAACTCTTTTGAGCCAGTATTCTTATCTCTTAAAAGAGTAAGTTTGTGCTGAATAAGTGGATGGTTTGTAATTATAATGTTGCCCATTTTATATTCCCCCAATTTTCTTGGATTTTTTCTTCAAAGAGTATTATATACCTATAATTTATAATTTACAAGATTTTTATGAATTTTCTATATCCATAATCTGGTCAATTCTTCTTTGATGTCTGCCACCTTCAAATTCTGTTTCAAGGAACACATCAACAAGTTCAAGCGCAAGTCCTACACCAACAACGCGACCACCCATACAAAGTGCATTAGCGTCGTTATGCATTCGGGTCAATTTTGCGCTGAAATAGTCTGAACAACAGGCTGCTCGAATTCCTTTAACCTTATTTGCTGCCATTGAAATACCAATACCTGTGCCACAACAGAGAATTGCTTTTTCACATTCGCCACTTGTTACCTTTTCGCAAGTTGCCTTTGCGATTGGTGCATAGTCGATTGACTCTGCACTATATGTACCACAATCAACATATTCAACACCTTTTTCGTCGAGATGTTTTTTGATTGCCTCTTTTAATTCAAATCCGCCATGGTCTGCTCCTAATGCTATCATTTTATATTCTCCTTTTTCAATGAATTCTTATTATTAAGTTCACGCTCTGCCTGTGGTAACCTCAGGTAGTACGGAACAAGATTTACTGAATCTATTGGCAATTTACCGTTTTTCACTTTTTCTTCTGCTATTCTGCCGATTGACGACGCGTGAATATAACGGATATTTTCATCTGCAATTTCACAAGTTGTAACAATATCTTTCAGTTTTTCATAACATAAAACTGAGCCATCGCCAATAAACACTACTTTTTTATTGTAGTTTTTAAGTTCGTCCCCGAGCTCATTAATCAAAACTGCTTTATCTTCACAGAGTCGATTTCCATTTTCAAAAATCGCGGTATACACCTGATTACAACGAGCATCCATAACTGCACAGGCGATACAATCTTCATCTTTAAGCGGCTCTGCTATTGCTTCAAGAGTTGAAACTGCAAAGCATTTTTTATTTAGCGCATCTGCCATACCTTTAACCGATGCAATACCAATTCTGACACCTGTAAACGAGCCAGGACCATTAGTAATTGCGAAAAGTTCAATATCTTTTACTGATACATCCGCATCACTTAATGTTTTTTCAACCATCGGCATAAGAGTTTGACTATGTGTTAAGCCGTTATTTATAAAACTCTCGGCTAAAGTAACGCTATTTTCAGTGATTGCCACAGAAGCTGAAACTGATGAAGAATCAACTGATAAGATTTTCATATTTCAACCCCTCCGTCAATAGTTATTATACGTTGATTATCGTTTTCTCCACGCTCAATAGTTACTCTTATGGTATTTTCGGGAAGTGCGTTTTCAATATTTTCACTCCACTCAACAGATAAAATGCCACCTGCTTCGTAGAAATCGAAAAATCCACTTGCATAAAGGTCATCCCAACTCTCAACACGATACATATCAAAGTGATAAAGTGGTGGATTTCCACCGTAATCGTTCACAATAGCAAAAGTAGGGCTACTAACTTCTTCTTTTACACAAAGTGCTTTAGCCATTCCACGAGTGAAAGCCGTTTTGCCCATACCAAGTCCACCAAAGAATGCAACTACTGTGCCACCTTTAAGTGTTTTAGCAAGACGCTCACCTAATTTAATTGTATCATTTGTACTGTTAGAAATGAATTTTTGCATAAATACACCATAAACTAAATTTATCCTATTTATTTTATCAAACAGTACGGCTTTTGTCAATTTGAATATATTGCACAAAAGCAATTTTATAAATATAAGGTTTATGAAGTCAATATACAGGATTTCCTGCAAATTTAAATGATTTTTGCAGGATTTTACGGCAAAAATGAAAGTGTATGAAATAGTTTTGTCAATTTTAACAAATTAAAGTGTTAAAAAGTAACTATATTTTTCAATATTGATAATTGAAAAAAAGGTCATTTTTTGATATTATTTTTACCATACAGACTAGGAGGTCTTTTTATGAACAGTTATATTGAAAAAATCCTTAAAAGAGTTGAAGAACGTGATGGCGACAAGAAAGAGTTTCTTCAATGCGTGCGTGAAGTTTATGGCTCACTTGAAAAAGTAATCGAAGCTCATCCTGAATACGAAAAATACGATATTTTAGGTCGTATGGCTGAGCCAGACAGAACCGTTCGTTTCAGAATTGCTTGGGTTGACGATAATGGTAATACTCAGGTAAACCGTGGTTGGCGTGTACAGTTCAACTCTGCTATTGGTCCATATAAAGGTGGTCTTCGTTTCCACCCAAGCGTAAATGCAAGTATTATTTATTTCCTTGGATTTG
>CALCBQ010000216.1 GCA_937897215.1 uncultured Clostridia bacterium
TCCCTCCGTCAAAATCTTCGATTTTGCCACCTCCCTCAACGAGGGAGGGTAATAGATTGTGTCTATGCAAACACCCCTACAAACTCTAATTTGCAAAAGAAAAAGGCGGGAACAAACCCCGCCCTACTGTCATTATTTAATTTATGGTTTTGCTGGTCTTGCAGGTTTGTAACTACAAGTACCACAGATTCTGTCGCCTGCGTCCCCTGCTGCTGTTACGATATATCCATCTTTATTAAGACCTGTTGGAATATACTGTGCTGCATAAATTTTAACATCAGGATGCTTTTCATAAAGAAGTTTCACGCCTACATCAGATGCAAAAATGCACATAACTTTAATATTTGTGCAACCCTCTTTTTTAAGGTAATCAATTGATGCGTCAACACTACCACCAGTAGCAAGTGCTGGGTCAACAATAATTACAGGGCCTTTTGTAATGTCAACAGGCATTTTGTAATAATAAGTTACAGGTAACAATGTCTTTTCATCTCTGTAAAGACCGATATGACCTACTTTTGCGGTTGGAGAAAGTCGACGAAGACCTTCAACCATACCAAGTCCTGCACGAAGAATAGGAACAATTGTGAAATCCTCAGCAAGTACCGGAGAATCAAAATCTGCAAGAGGTGCCTGAATTGGTACCATTTTTGTTTTAAGGTCTTTAAGTGCTTCATAACCCATAAGCATTGTAAGTTCATCAACAATTTCGCAGAATTCCTTTGAGCCGGTATTAATATCACAAAGATGTGTTACTTTATGAGCAACTAAAGGATGGTCATTGAAGCTTGTTAAGTTTTTTGTAAAATCTGACATAAAGACGCCTCATTTCAATATTCTTATTTCTCATTTATAATATCATATTTGCATATATTTGGCAAGTAATTTATAAATTGACACTAAAAATTGCGTATGCTATAATTATTTTTGTAAAAATGGTATTTAAGGAGTTGTTCTTATGGCTAAAATTATTGTAAGCGGATGCCTTTTAGGTTGTGATTGCCGTTACAAAGGCGATAACTGTAAATGTGAAGAATTGTTGACTTTAGCGGAAAATCACACACTCATTCCTGTTTGTCCTGAGCAATTAGGTGGTCTTTCAACTCCTCGCCACCCTGCTGAAATTGTTGGCGACAAAGTTATAAGCAACCACGGTAAAGACGTAACTTATGAATACACAAAAGGCGCAGAGATGGCTTTATATATTGCAAAAACCAACAATGCAGATGCAGTAGTTTTCAAAGCAAACAGTCCTTCTTGCGGTAAAGGTATTATTTACGACGGAACATTCACAGGTAACAAGACTGAAGGCGACGGCATTGCAGCAAAAATGTTTTTAGATAATGGCTATTTAGTGTTTACCGAGAATGAAATCGATGAACTCAAAAAAATATTAAAAACATAATTTGAGTTTTTTCAAAAATTATTGACAAAAAAACACAATATATGGTATACTACACAAGATAACTTGACAATACTAAATATTAAACAAAAAATATAGGCAAGATAAGTGTGTAGCGCGTTACATAAAATATCTGTTGCATATTAACCTTGTCAATATTGACAAGGTTTTATTTTTGTTGTCGGGTAAAAATTTTAGGAGGAGTTGTTTTTATGAAACTCATTTATGATGTCAGCGACCGCCCAGGTTTAAGCAAAACCTTGCTTTTTGCTTTCCAACAGATGATTGCTATTATGGCGGCAACATTGCTTGTTCCAATGCTTATGTCAGGCTTTGCTATGAGCAACGGTAACACACTTTCTTTTGACCCTGCAGCAGCACTTTTCGGTGCAGGTATCGGTACACTTTTCTACACATTTGCTACAAAGCGTAGAAGCCCTGTTTTCCTTGGTTCATCTTTCACATTCCTTGGTGCTTATGCAGCAATTATCGGTATGAACTACGGCTACTGGGGTGTTATTATTGGTATCACTCTTGCAGGTCTTGTTTACGTTGTTCTTGCAGCTATTATCAAACTTGCAGGTTCAGGTTGGGTTAACAAACTTATGCCTCCTGTAATTGCAGGTCCTATTGTTACTATTATCGGTCTTTCACTTTCAAGCACAGCTACAGGTTGGATGTCAACAAACGGTGGTGCAGATTACAGCCTTGTAACAATTCTTGTTGGCGCAGTTACATTCTTTGCAATTGTTATCGTTTCAGTTAAGGGTTCAAAGAATCTTCGCCTTATTCCTTTCATTATCGGTGTTGGCGCAGGTTACATCTTTGCTCTTATTCTTACTCTTATTGGTAACGCTGCTGACATTGCTGCTCTTCAGATTTTGAGCTTTGACTCATTCAAAGCAGCATTTGACCCATTCACAATTCAGTCAATTGTTGATTATCCTAAATTTACATTCCTTCAGGCAATGACAGATAAGGTTGATGGTATTCTTCCTATTGACGGTGCTGCTGTTGGTAACATTGCAATCACATTCGTTCCAATCGCTATTGTTGAACTTGCTCAGCACATTGCCGACCATAAAAACCTTGGTAACCTCATCGGCAAAGACCTTATTAAAGACCCAGGTCTTGACAGAACACTTATCGGCGACGGTGTTGGCTCAATCATTGGCGGTTTCTTCGGTGGTGCTGCTAACACAACTTATGGCGAATCAATCGGTTGTGTTGCTATTACAAAGAACGCATCTGTTATTTCAATCATCACAGCAGGCATTGGTTGTATGATTCTTTCATTCTTCACACCATTTGTAGCACTTGTCAACTCAATTCCTAAGTGCGTAATGGGTGGCGCTTGCGTTGCTCTTTATGGTCTTATTGCTGTATCAGGTCTTTCAATGCTTAAAGATGTTGACCTTGGTAAGAGCAAGAATCTCTACATTGTAAGTGCAATTCTTGTTATTGGTATTGGTGGTCTTTCACTTAACTTTGGTTTCAACCCAATTACAAACGGACCTCTTGTTCAGGTTACAGCTCTTGCAACAGCTCTTATCTTCGGTATCATTACTAACGTTATTGTTAGCACAGGTAAAGACAGAAGCGAAGAAGACGACGCTGAATAATCAGTAATTCAATAATTTATCCCCACGGATTAGTTTCGTGGGGATTTTTTTTGCGGGCGATTCGTAAATCGCCCCTACAAAGTGGTTGTTATAAAAGGAGTTTTGTGGTATGATATATAAGGTGACTTTTAATGATTAAGAATGACAAGACAAAAGGAATTATATATATTATCATTTCAGCCTTTTTCTTTGCTCTAATGGGGCTTTTTGTGAAATTGTCAGGAGATTTGCCCACAATTCAGAAAAGCTTTTTTAGGAACTTTGTAGCGATGATTTTCGCATTCGTGCTTATTACTAAAAATACGGAATGGGCATTACCTAAAGGCAAAAATGTGGGATATTTACTTATTCGTGCTATTGCGGGAACAGCTGGTATTCTTTGTAATTTTTATGCACTCAGCAATATGAATTTGGCAGATGCTTCAATGCTTAATAAACTCTCCCCTTTCTTTGCAGTTCTTTTTTCATTGTTTATGTTAAAAGAAAAGGCAAGTTTTAAGCAGATTTTAGCTGTTACAATGGCGTTTATAGGCGCTTTATTCGTTATGAAACCATCTTTCTCATTTGAGGGATTGCCTGCTTTTATGGGCTTTTTAGGTGGTTTGGGAGCAGGGCTTGCTTATGCTTGTGTTAGAAAACTTACTCAAAACGGATTTAAAGGTAGTTTGATTATTTTCTACTTCTCGGCTTTTTCTTGTATCGTTACACTACCTTGGCTAATATTTGACTTTACACCTATGACAGCTCAACAATGGCTTTATCTTATTCTTGCAGGACTTTCTGCTAGTGGCGGACAGTATTTCATTACTACTGCATACTCAAAAGCACCTGCAAAAGAAATTTCAATTTACGATTACTCACAGATTATCTTTACAACTCTTTTGAGCTTTGTTGTATTTGGCGATTTGCCTGACATATTAAGTTTTGTAGGTTATGCAATTATTATTGCCGCTGCAGTTTTTAACGCTTGGAATTCATTAAAGAAAAAGAGTATCGATTGACATTTATTGTAGATTAAATTATAATTAACTAAAGACTTCGAGTGAGGTATTTTTATGGAAAATTCAATTAAGAAAAAAATCTCACTTGATGAGATTTATCCCGTAATCAAAGAAAAAATCAATATTGGCGGTACTGTTCAATTGCCTATTACGGGTACGAGTATGTTGCCTTTACTTGTTTGGGGCAGAGATACAGTTGAACTCCACAAATGCGATAATCCGCAAAAATACGATATTATTTTCTATCGTCGCGATGACGGGGCTTTTGTATTACACAGAATAGTTGGCAAAAATGAAAATGGTTTTATTCTTTGTGGCGATAATCAAGTACAAAAAGAATACGGAATAACTGAAAAACATATTATTGCAGTTGTAAAATCTATCACACGAAAAGGCAAGACTTTTAGTGTAGATAAGTTTTCATACAAGTTTTATGTTAAACTGTGGACTTTGATTTTGCCGTTAAGAAATATCATTTTAGTTCCATTGAGAAAAATAAAAGGATTGTTAAAATAATGCAGGACAAGATGCTGACAAAAAAATATTTTTTAGAAATGGTAAGCGCTTCAATCAAGGACTTGCCTATTCCCTCTTGCCCTGAAAACATCAGTGGCGAGTTGATTTATAAGTTATCTGTAAGAAATGCAGTTCAAGGTATTTTATACCTTGCTGTACAAAGTGGTGCAGTTACTCTTTCTGCAGAAACCGAATCTAAACTTCAAAAATCATATAGGGCAATACTTGCCCGAGAGGCAACACAACAAGAAGAAATTGAATACATAAGAGAAGCTTTTTCACAAGAAAATATTGAGTTTATGTTTCTTAAAGGTACACACTTAAAATCCCTCTACCCTACTCCACAGATGCGATTTATGGTCGATATGGACATACTTGTCAAAGAAGAAAGTATGAACAAGGGTGGCAAGTTAATTCTTGCACGTGGATTCACACAAGAAATGAACAACGGTAAAGATATTGTTCTTGTTAAAAAGCCGTTTCTTACTATTGAACTTCACAAAATGCTTTTTGTTGAAGATTATTTTATGCACAATTATTTCACTTCAGTTTGGGATAGGGTTGAGAGAATAAGTGGTCTTGAATACAAAATGCCAATTAATGATTTGTATGTTTACACACTTGCACACTTAGCTGAACATTATCTTGAAGCTGGTTCTTGTTTCAGACCATTAATGGATTTGTATTTAATGGAAAAAACATATTCTGAACTTGATTTTGAATATATAAATGAGCAGTTTGAAAAAATCGGTATTGATAAGTTTGCTGTAAAAATCAGACAGTTATATAAATGTGCTTTTGATGGTGCAAAATACAATGATGACCTTGTTACAATGGAAAATTATATTGTTTTTGGTGCACCTGTTAATAATGCGGAAGAAGTTTCAAGAGTTGCACTCACAAAGCAAACAAAATCACAACGTCTTTTGAATTCACTTTTCCCAAGTCTAAGACATATGAAATTAAGATATCCAATTCTTCAAAAACTCCCGTTTTTATTACCGTTTTTCTGGGTTGTAAGAATATTTGAGTTTTTCTTCAAAAAGAATAGTGAAATCTCGAATAAAAAAGATAAAATTTCAAAAGTTGATAGTGAAAGTGTTGACATTATGAAAGAAATTTTTGAAAAATCCGGATTGTAAAAAAAGACTCCCAGTGGGGAGTCTTTTTTAGTTGTTGACATTCGGTTAGATAAATTCAAATTTGTCTAACTGTTTTATAAATATATGGTAGGGCGGGGTCAAGACCCCGCCCTACCGTGCTAAAAATGAAAAACCATATCATTTTCTTAACGCCAAAACCTTCACAGGTTCGAGTCCAACAAATGATATGAAACAAAAAAGACACCTAAAAAATTCAGGTGTCTTTTCTTGGTGGACCACATAGGACTCGAACCTATGACCGTCCGGTTATGAGCCGGATGCTCTAACCAACTGAGCTAGTGGTCCTTTTCAGTTGCTCAAATATTATATAGTTTTTAACTCTCAATGTCAATACAAAATCATAATTTTGATATGTTTTTATCTTTTATATTAAGACAATAAACGACAAAATCCTCACAACATTTGTTTTCTGTGAGGATTTTTATTAGTTAATCTTTACTTATTACTTTTTTCTGCCATGACCATTTATGGCATTCAGGGCATTTCATATATCTTGTACGATTAACATGCATAGCCCATAAAACACTTTGATATGATGGCACATATTTGTTGTGACAATGCTTACATTCATAATATCCTGCAACCTGCTCAATACGTAGCAAGAACGGAATTGCCACCAACAGTGGTATCATACTGGATAGTACTATCACTACTTGCTTCCACTCTTCCATTGGTACTACCAATCCTATTGCAATACCTACTGCAAAAGGTACGCATGCCATTATACCAGCAAGCAATTCCATTCGGAGCAGTCGTTTATCTGCTTCTTGTTTCTGCTTGACCATTTCAAGCAAATTGTTTTCTAATTCTTTATTGTAATCATCCATTACTACTACCTCCCCACTTAATAAATCATTTACTGTAATGCCTAACACTTCACAAAGTTCAAGCATTATGGATGAATCCGGCAACGATTTTCCGTTTTCCCATTTTGATATGGCTCTATCGGTAATGTTAAGTTTTTCGGCTAACTGCATTTGAGTAAGTCCGTTCTTTTTTCTGCATTCTGCTATAAACTTACCGATTTTGAGTTGGTCCATACTATTGCCTCCTTTCATCTTCAGTATAGGATTTTTTGCTGTTAAAGTCTACAAACCGTTGGTTGAGTGAGGAGTTTCAACCAAAAGTAGTGCTATAAATCGTATTTAAGATAAATAAGATTTTCCATAGGGCTATTATTATAGCTTTCGATTTCGTAAAAGCCGTATTTTTTATACATATTTATTGCAGTTTCAAGAAATGGCAGAGTGTCTAACAAAATATGCTTATAACCGATTTCTTTTGCTTCATCTATAATATGTTTTACAAGAAAACCTGCTATTTTCTTACCACGGAACTGTGGTTTTACATAAAGACGCTTAAGTTCACAATTATCATTATCAATTTTTCGAAGTCCTATACATCCGGCTAAAATTCCATCAAAATATGCAAGATAAAGTCTGCCATCGGGCTCACCATATTTTCCTTCTAAATTTTCAATTTCGTGGTCATAATTTTGTAACTCTAAATAGTTTTTGAAGTTACTATCTCCCTCAATTAACATTTCTGTATATTCAGTAAACAATTCTTTGACTTCATTTTTATATGTATATGCCTTTACTAATTCAACACTCATATTTAGTCCTTTACCAGATAAATGGAATTAAACGATATTTTACTTTTTGCTTGTATTCTTTGTAGCCATTCAGTTCTTTTTCTAAAAATTCTTCTTCGTGCTTAATTCTTTTTGCGATTATAAATGGATATGCAAGAAAAATTACGAAAGAGTATATTGAACCTAACACTATTGGCATTGATAAAAACAAAAGCAAAGTAACGCTATACATTGGATGTCTTACCATACCATAAAGCCCTGTATCAATAACCTTTTGTCCCTCTTGCACCTCAATTGTACGAGAGAGATATGTATTTTCTCTTAACACTTCAGCATAGAGAATATATGCAATTAAAAAGATAATTGCACCTGCAATTACAACAGCTTTGGGTAAGATATACCAATTAAAGCGAACACCAAAACCTGCAACTATAAATCCTGCAAGAAACATAAGTCCGCTAAGTTTTACAACAATGTCTTGTTCTTTTTGCTTTTCTTTTGCATCAAGTCTGGACTGTAATAATTTTGGATTTTTTGCCATCATAACGAGCCCTGCTAAAAACATTGGGACAAACAAAATCCCCATAAAGAGCCAACCATTAAAATATGCGAATGTGCCTGCAGGTAAAAAGATTAGGAGTCCTACTAAAACTACACCTAATGAAAACTTAAGGATTGCGCTTACAAATAATTTTGCCGTCATAACATCTACTTTACCTTTCACATTTATATCTTTGTTTGCCTAGGGTTTTCTTACCATATTCTATTGCACCAGTAGGGCAATATGAAATACACGCCATACAATGAGTACAGTTTTTATTCCACACAGGCTTGTTATTTTTGATTTCGATATTATTAAGTGGGCAGACTTTTACGCATTTGCCACAGTTTGTGCATTTATCATCGGCATAAAAATCTTTATCTTTCACAAACATTGGGTAAAAAAGCATATTCACAGGGCCACTCATAAATTTATCTTGAATGTTGTTTCGTGGAGTTGCAAATGGCTTGTTTTCTTTGATTTGATTTGCGATGTTTTCGATTTCTTTATCTGCTTTAGTAAAGATTTTTTCGATTTCTTCTGTGGTTGGCGAATCAAACATAGCAATATAATTTTCAGGCGTTACGACCTGTGCTGAACCCATATAGTTAAAGCCTTTTTCATTACAAAGCTTTTTATTATACTTTTCTGCGTTACCAATTTCGCTACCACAAGTCATTACAAACCAAGTATTTTCATCATACCAGAAGTCTGTTTTTATAATCCAATCACGTACAACTCTTGGAATTCGCCAAGCGTAAGTAGGCACAACAAAAACAAGTCTGTCTTGCACAGTTATTTTGCCAGTATGGTTATTTTTTAGTTTTTCGTTAATACTTCTTAATTCGTCATTTGTAATTTTCGCGATTTGCTCTGCAACATATTTACTGTTGCCCGTGCCACTGAAATATAAAATCATATTTTCACCAACTTATTTACAATAAACTTTTATTGCTTTGCTTACAAATTCTGCTGTGCCCACAGAATGTTTATCAATGTTATTTTTGAAACGCTCATCAGCTACATACATTTGCCCAAGACCTGCTAAAATATCGTTTTTGCAAGTATAAAAATTCTCGGTAATATAGCTTTGAAGCTTTTCTACAAGAGTTTGAGCGTCAGTTGAATCATAACTTGACCCACTATTCATACAAACTGCAAAATCTTCGAGAATATTTTCTAATCCCTCGCCCATTGCGTTGAAATTATCTTTTGAATAGTCCTTCGTTTTTTGAGAGTATTCCTTGTAAGCGTCGGTTTTACCCCACTTTTCTTTGACTTCGTCTTTATAGTTTTCAAATTCTGTGTTATCAAATGCGTTCATAATATTTTCTCCTTTCTTGGCACTATCTATGGCAGAAATCAATCTTTCTAATCGTTCTTTTTTAAGAACAAGAAGCTTTTTCTGTTCATTCAGTGCTTTTTCTTTGTCATAATCGGGAGCTGATAAAATGTTCATAATGCTTTTTAGAGAAAAATCTAGTTCACGATAAAAGAGAATCTCTTGCATACGAAGAATAGAATTTTCGTCGTAATAACGATATCCTGTAAACTTATCAACATAAGCAGGAGTCAACAACCCTATTTCATCATAATAATGCAGTGTGCGCACACTTACACCCGTGAGTCTAGCGAACTCATTGATTTGCATTTTCATTTAATCACCTCACAAAAGGAGTATATACTATTACGCAACGTAAGAGTCAAGAAAAATCTATTTTTTAATGTAGTCTTTATAATCTTGATATAATTTTGTTGATTTTTCGTGCCCTGCAAACGCTTTTGAATCTGTTGGATTCATAAGTCCTAAATACTGATAACCAAGAATTTTATCAGCATAAGGAGCTACATTTTCGATTTGTTTTTGGATTCGTTCAAATGGCGCAGGAACTAACGCACTTTTATACACCATTCCTTCAAAATCAAAAAGTTCAATGTCTGCCCAAAGTTCTGAACGGCTTGCTTTATCATGAGCTTTGCGGAGCTTTTCAAAAAGTCGTTTTGTTCTGTCAACCTTTGTTTTGCGAACTCCAACTTCATCCTGATAAGCAATAAAATCAACATCAAGCTCTGTAAGTTGACGAATAAATTTGTTATTTGCCATTACAAGATTTGTGCCATAAGGGGCTATAAGAGTTTTCTTTTCAGGAGTAAGTAAATGACAACGAGCAGAACAAAGATTTACATAATTCATAAAATCTTTTGAATATTTAAGTATTATACAAGTTTCATCAGGGAAATACCAACCGTAAAAACTTTTATGATGAGCATAAAGGGTTGCTAATTCTTCCATAGCGCGAAATGAACGGTCGATTACCTCTTTACTTGTAATATTCTGGCTTGCTTTTGTCCAATCGCCGTAAAATCCGTTACCTAAAAAGACTTTTATATTACAGTTATCGGCTTCTTGAAGTAATTCTTCAATAGGGTCGGCGCAAGGAATATCTGCAAAGGGAAAAACTGACGATTTGAAATAGCACTTGTCATAAAGTGCCGTTGCCATAACTACTATATATTCCATACCTAAAGCCGAAATTTCTTTTACCTTCTGGCGCCAGTTTTCTGCTGTAAACTGGTCAATTGTGGGATTCCAATATTTACCCTCAGGGGTGTTGTGATGATGAAATTCAAAGAATGTTCCGTCAATTTTTCTGTTCATTTTTTCACCTTACACTTATTCAAGATTATCGTAGTTAAGTCCTATTTGCTCACGGATTTCATCAAGAATATGCATAACATCTGATGTGGCTTTAAGCGGCACCATTCGGCTTTCTTTAAGTCCTTCACGAATTTCTTCCGCCACGGTATCAAACTCGTCAAGGTAAGTATTCACTTTCGGACCTTTACCCTTGAATGTTTCTTTTTTCAACATAGATTTTTTGAATGTTACCCCATTCATAGCGTGATAAAGAGTTGCCTTTATTTCGCCCTTTTCCCCTTTGATTGACATTTTTTCAAAGCCCTTAAAATCGGCAATAGATGCGCTTATATTTACCTTAAAATCAGGATAAGTAAACACGATTTCTTCACTTATATCAATACCATTTTGTAAATTTCCACGACTTTCAATTTTTTGAGGAATTCCCCAAAGACGATAAGCATAGGTTACGGGGTAAATTGTTATATCAAGGAGCGCTCCCCCTGCTCTTTTAGGGTCGCGTACACGCTCGGCTCCATTTATGATATTCACATGATATGTAAAATCAGCGGAATGGATTTTGCCAAGTTTTTGCTCATCAATCCACTTTTTAGTTTGATTTGCAGATGGAGAAAACCAAGTC
>CALCBQ010000217.1 GCA_937897215.1 uncultured Clostridia bacterium
AGTTCCGACACTTTGCGCTTTGCATTTTGCACTTTGCATTCTGTTCGACAAACTCAAATTTATTGAATTGTATTGACACTGAATTGGGTATATGGTATCATATCTATACAAAAGTGTATTATATAAGACAAAAAGGCGGTAAAAATGACTAAATCAACACTTAACAGTGCAATAGGTTTTCTTAAAAACACAAGAATTTTTAAAGATGCTGATGAAAAAGTTCTTGCAAGCGTATTAAATACTTATGGCAAATCTGTTTCTTACTCTAAAAACGACATTGTTTTTTCAAAAGAAAACTACTCCCCTGTTGTCTGCATTATCATTAAGGGCGAGGCAAGAGTTAGCAAGGGCGATACTGTTATTTCGCACTTGAAAGATGGCGAGATTTTTGGTGCTGCCTTTCTTTATAATCAAAGTTATGAATTTGAAAATACTGTTACTGCGCTCACTCCTCTTAAAGTTGTAATTATTGAAAAAAGTGGAGTTGATGAGCTTATAAAATGCGACAGTTCAATTTCATTTAACTACATCAGTTATCTTTCTGAAAGAATAGGTTTTCTCAATTCAAAAATTGAAGGTTACACAAAGCCTAGTGCAGAAGAAAAACTTATGCTTTATCTCAAAAAAAATGCTGATATGAACAATGGCAAATGTGAAATATCCGTTTCTATGACAGAACTTTCCCACGTGTTGCAAATAAGCAGGGCGAGTCTTTACAGAGTTATTGAAAATCTTGAACAACAAGACAAAATATACCGTGATGGTAAAAAAATATATGTGAAATAAATTCACGAAAGGATTTGATTAAAATGAAAAAAGTTATTTCATTACTTCTTGTATTCGCAATTGTATTTGCTTTTGCAGCTTGTGGTACAACAAACAATGAAGACGAAACAACAACAGAGGCTCCATACCAGAGCGTTAGTATGAGAGTTGCGGGTCTTGCAGGTCCTACCGGTATTGGTATGGTAAACCTTATGAAGAGCCAAGACGACACAATCGCAAAGAATGACTACACATTCTCAGTTGTAAGCGACCCTACTGAAATTGTTGCAGGTATGACTAACAACTCTTATGATATTGCTGCTTGTCCTATTAACCTTGCAGCTACACTTTATAACAAGCTTCAGGGCAATATTCAGGTGCTTTCAGTAAACACAAAGGGTGTTCTTTACATTCTTGAAAACGGCAACACAATCAACTCACTTGCTGACCTTGCAGGTAAAAAACTTTACGCAACCGGTCAGGGCTCAACTCCTGAATACATTCTTAACTACCTTCTCGACAAAAGTGGTATTGCAGACAAGGTAGAGGTTGAATATGTAACTTCACACGACGAGTTAGCAACACTTGCAGCAAGTGGCAAAGCAACAATTTCAATGTTACCTGAGCCAAAGGTTACTGCAGCAACATCAAAAAATGCAGATTTGAGAATCGCTCTCAATCTTACAGAAGAATTTGAAAAAATCAGTGGTAAAACACTTATTCAGGGCGTTGTTATTGCTAAAAAAGATTTTGTAGAGAAAAATCCTGATGCAGTTAAAATGTTCTTAAAAGAATATGAGGCATCAATCAACGCTGCAAACAATGATATTGAAACAACAGCAGCACTTTGTGAGCAATATGGTATTATTCCAAAGGCACCTGTTGCTAAAAAGGCTATTCCAAACTGCAATATTGCATACATTGACGGTGCAGATATGAAAGCATCAGTATCTGCTAACCTTCAGATTTTCTTTGATGCAAATCCTAAATCTATTGGAGGAAAGTTACCAAGTGATGACTTCTATTTCGGAGCATAAAGCAAAGGTAACAATTAAAAAACTTATAAAAATAGCCCTGACCATTGCTTTTTGGTTAGGGCTATGGCTCATTGTGTATAAAATTGTAGGGCTTGATGTTTTAATTGCGTCCCCTATTGATGTTGGAAAAAGATTATTGGAATTCTTGCCTAGTGGCGATTTCTGGATTACGATTTTCAACTCATTCAAGGGCATTTCTTCAGGTTATATAATCGGTGTTGTAATCGGTAGTGTTTTTGGTATTATTACTGCGTTTTCAAGCACATTGAATACACTTTTTAAGCCATTTTTAACTGCAGTAAAGACTACTCCTGTTGTATCTTTTATTATTCTTGCTCTTATTTGGCTTGACAAGGTAAGCGTACCAATTTTTATTACAATGCTTATGGTTATGCCTGTTGTATGGGCTAATGTTACAAGTTCAATTGTGAATACAGATAAAAATCTTATTGAAATGGCAAATGCATACAACTTTAGGATTTCAAAGAAATTGAAACTCATTTTTTTGCCATCGGCTGTACCTGCATTCGTATCGGCTTGTAAAACAGCTGTAGGACTTGGTTGGAAAGCTGGAATTGCAGCAGAAGTGCTTTGTACTCCACAAAATTCTATTGGTATAAACTTAAGAAACTCACAGGTATATATTGAAACTGTTGACCTTTTTGCATGGACAGTTGTTATAATTATTTTAAGTCTTATACTTGAAAAATTGCTTGTTGCGATTCTTGATTTATGCTTTAAGAAGATTATGTCAAAGGGAGGTTATTTCATTGAAAATACAGATAAATAATCTCACTAAAAAGTATGGGGACAAGGTAGTTTTTGACGCTTACTCAAATACTTTTGATTTTGATGGAATTTTGCTTTTAAAAGGCGTTTCAGGGCTTGGTAAGACTACACTTATGCGAATACTCTCTGGGCTTGAAAAGGCAGATAAAGGCGAAATACAGAAGACTGCAAAATCAATATCTTTTATGTTTCAAGAAGACCGACTTATTCCCTTTGTTTCGGTGCTTAAAAACTTAACTGCCGTTTGTAGTGAAGAAAAGGCACTCCACTACTTAAAACTTATGGGGCTTGAAAATGAAAAAGCCAACTCCCCTCTTTCGCTCAGTGGTGGTATGAGAAGACGAGTAGCCCTTGCACGCGCATTATGTTTCCAGAGCGATTTGGTTATTCTTGACGAGCCATTTAAGGGACTTGACGAAGAATTGAAATCAACTATTTGTGAGATAATCAAAGAAGAAAGTAAAAAGAGAGATTTTATAATAATCAGCCACGATAGTCAGGACGCAGAACTTTTAAATGCGAAAATAATTGAATTATAATATTGACATTTTTGGTTTCATAAGATATAATAATTAGGCTGTGAAAAACAGTTATGCTGGTGTGGCGAAATCGGCAGACGCAAGGGAC